>JAEYXN010000088.1 GCA_023431285.1 Bacteroidota bacterium | reverse complement strand
ATGATCGCTACTGCGATGGATAAAGTTGGAAAAGACGGTGTTATCACCGTTGAAGAAGCTAAAGGAACAGAAACTGAAGTGAAGACTGTAGAAGGTATGCAGTTCGACCGCGGTTACCTCTCTCCTTACTTCGTAACCAACACTGAAAAGATGGAAGCTGAACTTGACAGCCCATTCATCCTCATCTACGACAAGAAAATCAGCAGCATGAAAGAGCTTCTGCCTATTCTTGAGCAAAGCGCGCAAACAGGCAAGCCTCTTGTAATCATTGCTGAAGAAGTAGAAGGTGAGGCACTTGCCACACTGGTAGTTAACAAGATCCGCGGCGCCCTGCGCGTTGCTGCTGTGAAAGCTCCTGGTTTCGGCGACAGAAGAAAAGCAATGCTTGAAGATATCGCTATCCTCACAGGAGGTCGCGTAATCTCTGAAGAGCAAGGCTTCAAACTCGAGAATGCAACTCTCGATATGCTTGGCCGCGCTGAGAAAGTGAACATCGACAAAGACAATACAACTATCGTAAACGGCGCAGGTAAATCTGAAGACATTCAGGGCCGCGTGAGTCAGATCAAAGCTCAGATCGACCAGACTACATCTGACTACGATAAAGAAAAACTTCAGGAACGCCTTGCGAAGCTTTCCGGTGGTGTAGCTATCCTCTACATCGGCGCAGCTACTGAAGTTGAAATGAAAGAAAAGAAAGATCGTGTAGATGATGCGTTGCACGCAACCCGCGCAGCTGTCCAGGAAGGTATTATCCCTGGCGGTGGTGTAGCCTATGTTCGCGCAATCGCAGCTCTTGCGAATGTTAAGACTGACAACGACGATCAGTCTACTGGCGTGAACATCGTTCGTCTTGCTCTTGAAGCTCCTCTCCGCACTATCGTTGAAAACGCTGGTCAGGAAGGCTCTGTCATCGTAGCAAAAGTAAAAGAAGGTAAAGATGACTATGGCTTCAACGCACGCGACAACAAGTACGAGAACTTCTTCGCGGCAGGTATCATCGATCCTACGAAAGTAGCTCGTCTTGCCCTTGAAAACGCAGCATCAATCGCAGGCCTGCTCCTCACTACCGAGGCTGTAGTATCTGAGATCGCTGAAGAGAAAGAAGCTCCTGCGATGCCTCACGGCGGCGGCATGGGCGGAATGATGTAATCTGTCTTTTTTTGATATACTTTGAAAGGACCGTTCGAAAGACGGTCCTTTCTTTTTGTCGCAACTCTGCCCTCATCCCGTCGTATTTCGCTCGAACCGAGTCAGGTACCCTGCTTAGTTTTGTCGCTTATGAAAATGAAACGCGGAGAGTTCATCGCGCTGTCAGCCTGCACCATGGCACTCACTGCGCTCGGAATCGACATCATGTTACCGGCATTCGCAGGTATCCGGGCTCACTTTAACCTTACTGCCGATTCAACAGCGACTGCCCAGATCATCGGGTTCTTCTTCATGGGGCAGATTGCCCAGCTAATCTTTGGTACTCTCTCTGATCGCTTCGGACGCCTTGCGATCTTACGCACAGGGTTTCCCCTATACATTATTGGTGGCGTTGTAGCTGCCTTTGCACCAACGCTTGAGATAATGTTTGCCTCCAGATTCGTAGCTGGTATGGGGGCTTCGGCTGTCATGACTGCAACTATCGCCGGAGTTCGCGACCGGTTTGTGGGTGACGATATGGCCCAGACCATGTCCCTCATTCTGACTATTTTCCTGTTCACCCCTATCCTTGCGCCGTTTCTCGGAATCGCGATCCTTTCATTCTCCACCTGGAAACTCGTCTTCCTGACACCACCATTACTTGCAGCGGTAGTCTTTGTCTGGTCACTCAGGTTGCCAGAATCTCTTCCCGCTGAGAAAAGGGTTCCGCTCAGTCTGCCAAACATGATAAGGTCAGTAAAGACCGTAGTTGGCAATAGCACCTTCAGAAGATACACTGCAATCACAACTCTTCTTTTTGCCGGCCTTAGTTCCTATGTGGCAAGCTCCGAGCGCATCATCGGCGAGATCTATAAAAGGCCTGACTTGTTTGCATGGATCTTTGCTGGCATCGGTGGGCTCATGTCTCTTTGTTCGTTGCTTAACTCCCGGTTATCAAAGTCGTTTGGGGCGAGGAGATCTTTACGATGGCTCCTTATTGCGTATAGCGCAACCGCTGTTTCTCTTTTCGTCTACTTTCTTTTAACTCAGGATCCTCCGCAGATGGAGACCTTTTTTATTGCACTCGCACTTCTGCTCTCCATCAACATCGCTATAGAGCCGAATAGCAGTGCTCTTGCCCTTGCTCCCATGGGAGGTATGGCTGGAATGGCGGCATCGGTATATGGGACATGTTTCTTTTTTATCGGCGCATCAATCGGATCGGTGATCAGCGGTCTGATGGTGGAGGGGGTCGCTCCTTTGATAACGGCGTTCATGTTGATTGGGATTGCTGCGCTGATCCTGGTGGGGACGGATCGGTCGGCCGGGCAGCCGGGTGGACAGCCGTGGTGAGCACTATGTGTGAGAGACTGCTGCTCTTGTTATGAATTCACTAAGCCAGGTAGCACGCCGGCGCGCTGAGCCGCCCGCGTAGCAAGTAACAGGTAGCACATCACATCATCCTGGAAGGATTGCACTTACCGGGGAGCCCCGTCGCATATATTAAGCAGACCTTTGACCAGCTGTCCGGCAATCTGGCCGACTAGCAGACGGAAAGGAAACAATTACCGAAGAGCATCCGTCGCATGTTCTAAGCAACAACCATTGACAGGCTGTCCGGCAGTCTGGCAGTCCGACCGACCCACCTCGCGCTACGTCGTTTTCTTCTCGACGATCTGACGCACACGGGTCAGAATGCGGTTTTCCAAGTCATGGACCTGTCCATCAGACATGATGATATCCCTGAAGTCTTCAAAGAGCTGGGAAGGAAGTGTAGCCCCTTCGTTGCGGAAGTGACGAAGGGTTTCCGCGCAAAGCTTATTAATTTTCGAACGGTCGAACTGGTTGTATTCGCGGATGGCCTGGTACAACTTCTTCTCGAGGTCTGTCCCTTCCGGAAAGAGGGTTGCCATTTTCTTCTTGATCGTCGATAACTCCTCTGGTTCAAATGAATAATCCAGATGCGCGATGTGGATGTATAGGAAAAGAACGAAGTCAGGGAACGAAGTGTGAATGACCATTTGTGGTTGACAAAATTTTCACGAAGATAAGAAAAACGTGGCAAGTAGCAGGTAGCAAGTAACAAGTAACAAGTAACAAGTAACAGGTTACAGGTAACAAGTAACAATTAACAAGTAACAGGTAACTGGTACGTGCTACCTGTTAAGACTGTTTCATACTTTGTTACCTGCTACTTGTTAACTGCAACCTACGACCTGTTACGGCTGTTTGATACCTGCTACCTGCTACCTGTTACGGCTGTTTGATACTTGCTACCTGCTACTTGCTACTTGTTACGGCTGTTTGCTACCTGTCACGGCTGTTTTGTAAAGAATCGTCATCATCGCCAGGAACGCCGCTACTCCAAGGAGCTGATATCCCGAATCTCCCAGTATCCCATGCACCGCGTGTTCGGCGTTGACGGCTCCCATCAGTGATGGTGCAAATACTGCCAGGATTGCGACGAAGACCCCGGTAAGCGCGCCCCCTGCGATAAGACCGGTAGCAAAGAGACTTCCCTTTCCCAGGTCATCCTCCTCTGGCTTCTGGCCTTTGCGCTCTGCTCTCCAGTCCACGTAACCCTTAAGGGCACCGCCCATGAAGATAGGGAGTGTGGTGGACAAGGGAAGGTACAATCCGATGGCAAACGCAAGGGCTTTAATGCCGCAAAGCTCGAGGGTCACTGCAACGAACACACCGACAATCACAAATTGCCAGTCGAGGTTAAACGAAAGAATTCCTTTGGCGAGGGTTGCCATCAGTGTAGCCTGCGGTGCAGGAAAGAGATCACTTCCGATTGCGTGCTTCGCTTCCGGGTTGACTTTAAGAAGCTCTGCAGTTGGCGTATCCAGAATGGCGATAACCCATCCGATAGCAATGGAGGATACAATAGCTCCGATGAAGAGGGCAAGCTGTTGATACCTTGGTGTCGCCCCCACGATGTACCCCGCTTTTAGATCCTGGGACGTCCCTCCGGCGTTTGCTGCTGCAATACATATCATTCCGCCAACCACCAGCGCGAGTGGCTCATAGAGCTTTCCAGACCATCCTACGCTGGTGAAGATCAGACATGTTCCCATCAGTGTCGCGATGGTCATCCCGGATATGGGATTGTTACTGGTTCCAACAAGTCCCACGATCCTGCTGGACACAGTGACGAAGAAGAATCCAAACAATACGATCAGGAATCCTATGAGGAGCTTCTGAATGATGCTATCACCCGGGATGATGTTATCAGGAAGGAATGCGGTAAGAAGAATCAGCGCGAGGCTGCCGATAACCACAACCTTAAATGACAGATCATTCTCAGTGCGGATGGGTTTTGCCTCTGACGTTCCTTTCAGAGAACCGATACTGTCTCTGAAAGAGCTGACCATGGTTGGGATGGTTTTCAACAATGTGATAAACCCGCCTGCGGCCACGGCGCCGGCTCCTATTTGACGGATATACGCGCGATAGATGGCATCGGCATAGCTTCCGAAGGTCTGGGTTTGCGGATCCCATCCTCCTGGTCCTCCTGCGGTATCAATGGAGGAAAGGATTCCCAGCTTCACCAATTGAAGCGCGATAGTCTCCGGGGAAACCAGCGTTGCCAGTAAGGGGTTGAGCGCCCACCACGCGAGCACTGAACCAGCTACCAGCACACCGGATATCCTGGGACCAATAATGTAGCCGACACCAAGGTACTCTGGAGTTATTTCACCACGTGTTGCTGCGGATGGCCAGTACTTATTGGCCTGGCTCGTTACAAAGCCTGGAACCTCGGCAATGACGTGAAGAAGCTTCTGAAGTATGGCATACCCGAAGGCAACGCCCATCCCAATGAAGGCCGTCTGCGCGAACACCCCTCCCTTCTCTCCTGCCTGGAGAACAGATCCGCAGGCAGTGCCTTCAGGATATGGAAGTGTGCCATGCTCTTTGACGATCAGCGATCTCCTCAGCGGGATCATCATCAGCGTTCCGAGCATTCCACCGAAGGCGGCGAGGATCAGAATAGTGAGATAGTTGAAGTATGCATCCCCAACGCTTTGACCGTTGTCTCCAGGAGAGAGAAAAAGGAATCCCGGCAAGGTGAAGACCACTCCGGCAGCGATCGATTCGCCGGCGCTACCGGTAGTCTGAATGATGTTGTTCTCGAGAATGGTCGTCTTCAAAACGCGTCTTCCCAATGTGATTGCAATTACGGCGATTGGGATAGAAGCTGTTACGGTAAGACCTGCCTTGAGTGCAAGGTACACCGTAGAGCATCCGAAGAGGATACCCATCACTGATCCCCAGAAGATCGACTTGAAGGTGAACTCTGCCACACTTGCTTCGGGTGGGACGAATGGCTTAAATGATTTGCTTTCTTCCATTGTACAAAGATTAATTGGCTTCTTTCGGAGCCAGGAACATATTGTATAAGATCATCAGCACGGTGGATACCGCTCCTATTCCCGCTACAATGAACCACATGAGTGAAGGGTTCGTGAGAAGGAGATTGTTCTTCAGATAGTCAGCCAGGTATCCGCATCCAATAGCACCCAAGGCTACCGGTAGAAAGGCAAAACCCATATAGGTTCCAGTCTGACCTTTGGGTGCAAGACTGCTGACATACTCGTAATAGCGCGGTGACTGAAGTGCTTCTCCGATGGCAAACACTGCGATGCCGATCACTGTTGCTGTGAGTGTTATTGAGCTTCCCATGATCACCCAGCACATGGTGGCAATGAGAAAGCCTGCAGTCATCGCTGTGATTGGCTTGAGTTTCTTAGCAATGGCGGATAGCGGGATCGTTAGTACTATGATGCAGAGTGCATCGATCGTTTCAAGGAGTTCAAAGTTTTCGAAATTGAGGACATCCGTTCCATAAAAAGGCACAAGCAGAAAGACATTCCAGAACATCAGCCAGAAACCTGAGAATATCACAAGGAAGGTCATGAACCTGAAGTTGGTGAACACAATAACCATGTTTCTGAATACCTGAGAGAATGTCTGATGCACTATCGCATCGGCATTAGTGGGTTTAGGTTCCTTGAAGAACAGGAAGGTTCCAAGAAGCATAAGCGCTGACGTAATTGAAGACATGACCAGCACGAATTCAATACCGAGACTCTTACGAACGAACATGGCTACAATCGGTCCGAAGAAGCCACCGAAGTTTACGAGAGAGTAATAAATCGAGAATCCCAGTGTTTTTGTCTCGGGCTTAGATGTCAACGCTACAGTTCCTACGATACAAGGTTTGATCAATGAACCTCCTACGGCAGTGAAGATCAGCGCAAACAAAAGAAAGTTCTTCTTCCCGAAGGCTTCATTGATTCCCTGTCCCATTTCCATTCCGCACAATCCGATGAGAAAGTAACCAATGGCAAAGATTAAGAAGCACGCCATGAGTGATTTTCTGAATCCGTATTTATCAACGAATACACCAGCGAGGATAGGAAGGAAATAGATGATGAAGGTGAAGATACCGGCAAGACTACTCGCATCTTCACGCAAGCCGACTTGTTCTGCGATGAAGACTGCCAGAATCGCTTTTGAACCATAGAAGGCCAGACGTTCAAATAGCTCAAGGGAATTGGCAATCCAGAAAGTAGGAGAAAATCCGGAGCGGATTTCCTGAACGCGAGCATTCAGATTCATCAGCAGATGGCGAAGTTTAGGTTTTTTTGGTCCGGCCTTCAGAAGCAGGATCGGCGCTAAATAGGCGTATTAATTTTATTTTACCAAATCAGAAGTATTGCCCGGCGGCTATTTCTGTATGAGCGCGGAGTTGGGTTTATGAAAAAAAGCAGAGCAGAAAAATCTTTCGTGTTTTTACGAAGAGATTAAAAAATTATAAGAGAAATAGGCTTTGGCAAAACATCCTTTTTCTATCCGCCCCGGAATTTGAACCGCAACGGAGATGCGCCTACCGGGCATTAGCGCAATCGATTGAAACAATTCATAATTGCATATATTTGCTCACTGATTAACCCAAACTGTATGCAAGAATTAGGAAAACGGCCGTCCAGCGCGACGGTCCGGGAGCTCGGCATTTCTCACGGCCGCGCTCATTGGAATCTGTCTCCGGAAGAGTTGATGCGCATCGCCATTGAGAACGAGGGTGCTATAGAAACGTCCACCGGCGCCATCGCGATAGACACCGGGGAATTCACAGGACGGTCTCCGAAAGATAAGTTTACTGTAAAGGATGAGATCACGAGAGACGCGGTATGGTGGAATAATTTTAATATCCCTTTCGACGCCGGCAACTTCGAGAAGCTGTATTTCAGGATGATCAACTACTTCCAGGGGAAGGAACTTTATGTGCGCGATGCTTATGCCTGCGCCGACGAGAGATACAGAATGAACATCCGCGTGATCAATGAATACGCGTGGTCAAATCTCTTCGTTTATAACATGTTCCTCCGTCCGACGGAAGAAGAGCTTACTAACTTTGAACCTGAATGGCTTATTCTGAATGCACCGGGTTTCAAAGCTGACCCGGCGATTGACGGTACACGACAGCAGAACTTTTCTATAATTGATTTTTCCCGCAAGATCATTCTTATCGGCGGCAGCGCCTATACAGGAGAAATAAAGAAAGGCGTCTTTACCGCTTTGAATTTTGTACTCCCTCATGAGAAGAATGTATTGCCCATGCACTGTTCGGCGAACATGGGAGAGCGCGGTGATACTGGCATTTTCTTTGGACTCTCTGGTACCGGCAAGACGACGTTATCGACAGATCCGAAGCGTAAACTTATCGGAGATGACGAGCATGGATGGACTTCCGATAACGTGATCTTCAATTTTGAAGGAGGCTGTTACGCAAAGACGATTGACCTCTCTGGAGAGCGGGAACCTGATATATACAAGGCAATCACGACAGGAGCATTACTCGAGAATGTTGGCTTTCACGAGGGAACGAATGAAGTGAATTATCAGGACGGCAGCAAAACTGAGAACACGCGTGTTAGTTATCCACTTCATCATATCAGTAATATTGCCCGCCCCTCCATGGGGAGAAATCCAAAACACATATTCTTCCTTACCTGTGATGCGTACGGAGTGTTCCCTCCTATTGCAAGGTTAAATCCCGGTCAGGCCGCGTTTCATTTTATATCGGGATACACCGCAAAAGTAGCAGGTACAGAAACAGGAGTTACGGAACCCACAATGACGTTCTCTACATGCTTTGGTGCGCCCTTCATGCCAATGCATCCAACTGTTTATGCAGACATGCTTAGGAAGAAGATGAGGGAGACGGATGTAAACGTGTGGCTGGTGAACACTGGCTGGACGGGAGGTCCATATGGCGTCGGTGAACGAATCAGTCTGGCATACACACGCGCATTGATCTCTTGCGTATTGAGTGGCGAACTCGCAGATGTGGAATACGACTATCATGATGTGTTTGGGTTCGCATATCCGTTGTATTGTTCCAGTGTACCAGGTACTGTGTTGAACCCGAGGCTTGCATGGAAAGATTCGCATGCTTACGATGAAAAAGCTCATTTCCTGGCAGAGGCATTCATGAAGAACTTCTATGAGTTTTCAGAACACGCGGGTGCTGAGATTCTTTCTGGCGCACCAAGAATAAAAGCTCACGCATAATTGACGACCACTCTATCAGACGCCCGGCGATCAACCGGGCGTTTTTGTGTAGTTATCGGACAGTTTGAAAATACTTCTACACTTTTAATTATTCTGTCGGCCGAAAAGTGCAACTCACCGTCTATATGATGGCTGGCATAATTTTTCTAGTGGGCATAGTAAACCACAATACTCAAACGAAATTTTACAAAACCCAGAATGATTATGAAGAAGATCTTTTTTGCCATGCTCACATTGATGGCATCCGTTAGTGTGTATGCTCAGGTTGACTCTACAAATATGGCTGTTGACAGTACATCAGCGATGCCCGACAATTCTCAAGGCATCCCTGCTGATTCTACATCACAGCCCGGCGATATACAATCCGATACTACGGCAACCGGTTCAACAACCGAATCTCCTGCAGTAGGTTCAAGCGATGAGATCACAGACGACGATCTGCGCAAGTATGCAGAGGTGATGGATTCTGTTGAAGTAATGAAGCAAACACTGCTTTCTGATATTTCAACAAAGATCAAATCCAATGGAAAGATGAAAATCTCCCGCTACAATCAACTTAACAAGGCAGTTGACGATGAAGCAAAGCTGAAAGAATTGAAAGCTACTCCTGAAGAGATTGCATTTATCAAAGAGGTAGGAACGATGAAAGAAGAGGGAGCTGCAAAGATCTCTGAAACTGTTGAGCATCTTGCAACCGACTATGTTGGTACTGAGAAGTATAACAAGATAAAAGGATCACTTGGATTAGATACCACTCTTCGCACACGTTACGACAAGATCGTAGGCGAAATGGAAAGTGATGATTCCGCAAGCGCGAAGTAAGCGTTACCACGTCATTCAACTTGAATCCCGCCCATTCGGCGGGATTTTTTTTGCCCTGCGTGCCTGCCCGGCGCCATCTCGTTTTTTATAATCACTTAAAAATCATATCATTGCGGTTTGTTTTGAGTCGATTATGAAGAAGACCCTGTTGGTTGCGGGCATTGCAGCAGCCGTTTTAGCTATTTTACAGACAACCGCATTTTCACAAGAAAATCTGACTTTCGCTCCTTATGATTGCCGGGAATACGCCGAGCTTCATGGACCTGCCGTTGTCGACATCGCCGAAATCTTTATTGATTCCACGCTCATCATACCGGATGACGTTCTGATTGCTGAGAGCAATGTTCCCTTCTGGCAGGAGTGGTCTGTTGTTGAGAACTACAGCTTTGGCATGAACCGTGGGACTCTTACAATGATCGCTGACCTGGACGCGTTGCACCCATACTTTCGCGACAAGATTCGGGAGCTTATCTCCAGATGTGCTAAGCAGGGAATAGAACTGGCGATTGTAGAGACTTTCAGAACCCATGCGAAACAGAACGAGTACAAGACCATGGGGAAAAAATACACAAACTCCACAGGTGGGCGGTCCAAGCATCAGTATGGCCTCGCAGTGGATGTGGTTCCAGTCGTGAAGGGTCAACCCGTATGGAACAATGCATTACTCTGGAAGAAGGTTGGAACGACTGGTGAGAAACTCGGACTTCGTTGGGGCGGGCGCTGGAGAAAGCCTTACGATCCTGCGCATTTCGAATGGACTGGCGGTCTTACTTCAGTGCATCTTGCAGCAGGGATGCTTCCCAAAGTCCCTGAAGACAAGTATCCATGTGTAATGGAAGATGTCGAGGTATTGCGCAATGCGTGGCAGGAGTGGGAAGTTTTTCAGCAGCAGTTGGTGTCAAGGAAACACGAGTCAATCGAACACTCTCACTAAGGACCATGATTTCATGATTTCATGATTTCATGATGATTGCATGATAGGACACTTTAGTCTTTTAGAATTCTCATTTCTACGCGACGGTTGAGGGCGCGGGCTTCCTGGGTCATTTCGTTTCGGAGTGGTTGTGATCCTCCGAATGCTTTGGTTTTGATCCGGTTCTTCGAAATTCCTTTTGCCACCAGATATTTCTTTACTGCGTCGACCCTGCTTTGCGACAGGTCCATGTTAAGCTTGGGGTTTCCCTGATTATCTGTGTGACCTTCAAGCTGAATTTCAATCTTTTCGTTTTCCTTCAGCATTTGTACTACCTCGTCGAGTTCGGGAAATGACTTTGGGTCGATCACCGATTTTCCCTGAGCGAAGATCAGATGGTTTAGAATGATGGTTTCACCTTTGGGGGTAAGCATGATATCGCGAAGCACTTTGTTCTCCGCGTTGATATCCCTGGGATCGACAATGACAGTGCGTGGGTTGTATCCTTCTGCGGAAGCGGTGATCTGGTATTTGGCTGTTCCGAAGATCGGGAAGGAAAATGTGCTGTCGTTAAAACGGCCGAAGATACTACCTGTGGGGATGCTGCTGTACCGGATACTGGCTTTCAATCCCTTGCCCGTGCGTGAATCCGTCACCTTTCCGTGGGCAGTCAGCTCAGACGATTGCGCGTGGCCGTCAATTAGTACTACAACTAGCAGGATGGTTATGATGAAATGGATGAGGCGCATGAGTGTATTCAATTTACGGTTGCTGTCCTTTCGATGCGAATAGCGTACCACTTTGGTGTCCGGTGTCTCCGAATCAAGAAGTCACTGATAGCGATTATCAAACCCTCCTCTCACCGGGGCCTTTTCACCAGCCCGCACCTTGCATCCGTGAGGCAGCCACCTCGCTTTCAATATGTCTCCGAGGAGCGAGTCGATCCTATCAACCTAAGACTCTCTCCGACTGGCTGCCCAGCCGTCTGGCGGACCGGCAGACCTTCCCCGCTCACCCTTGCGCCCCTCAAGGGAGCCACCGCGCTTCAATGCCTCGGAGGAGCAGTCGGTCCTATCAAGCTAAGACGCTGACCGGCTGTCTGGCCGTCTGGCGGCCCGGCAGACCCATTCGTTCCCCCGCTCACCCTTGTGCCCCTCAAGGGAGCCACCGCGCTTCAATGCTTCCGAGGAGCAGTCGGTCCTATCATTATAAGAAGCTCCCCGACCGGCTGCCCGGCCGTCTGGCGGACCGGCAGACCCGTTCCTTCCCCGCTCACCCTTGCGTCCCTAAAGGGAGCCACCGCGCTTCAATGCCTCCAAGGAGCAGTCGGTCCTATCAACATAAGACGCTCCCCGCCCGGCTGTCTGGCTATCAGGCAGGCCGGCTGACTAGAACTCTACTACACGTCCCACTCAATCGTCGTCCCCACTCCAAACTCTTTATCGTCATCGCCTTTTCCCTTCACTTGCGTTTCGTCACTTTCTTTTTTTTCGCTGGCTGGGTTTTCCTTTTTTGGGGGCTGATTTCCGAAGAGGCTTTGTTGCTCCGCTTTTGCTTTTTGGCTTGCTTGACTTTGCTGGGGATTTGGCTTTGGCGCTTCCGCGAAGAAGCTGATTTGGCCGTCGTCCTCGACTGTCGTTTTTGGCTCGGGTTGACCCGGCTCCTCTTTTTTTTTTGGCGACTGAGAATCCTCTTCTGATTCAGTCACCTCAGCAACAGGTTCTTCTTCCACCGGAGGCTCGTCCTCTTCAAGAAGAGTCACCTTTGTGACCTTCCATTCCGACAGACGGTTCCCAACAGATTTCCATCCCTTAATTTCAACAAGTTCTTCCAGGTTGACCACCTGCGTCTTCCGGGGTTTGTCCTTTGCCTTAATGACCTCCACCTCTACCTCAGGTGTTTCACTGGTGGTAACGACAACCAACCGGGATCCGATCCCCTCCGAGATGAAGTTAAATTCCTTATCAATTGTGGACGTTTCGATCATGAAACGTTTTACAATGTATTGTTTGCTCTCACCATCGACGTAGACGGCAGAGACAGCCTTCTTAGGATTATACTTCTCAACACGCAGCGTCTTCTCAGGATCGTAACGATTCGAAAGATCGAAGTTGGTGATCTTGTAAGATCCGTTTCTCATGAAAGCAATGATCTGGTCATCACCGTCGAACTTGCCAAGCTTCTTCCCTCTTCCATCTTTATTCAGACGTCCTGCAGCTTCATCATACCAGAGGTCAATCTTACTTAATGTAGAAGCGCCGGCCTTCAGGAATTCAACCTTACGAACCGGATAATGAGTAACCGTATTTCCTTTCGAACCTCTGCCCTTCACTTCAAGCTCAGAGAAGTCGAATTCAAACACTTTCTTCCGGGCAGTACTTGCCGCACTGAGCTTCACCTCCACTACCTCGGCCTCCCCATTGGGATTGCCCGTCACATAGTGCAGCTTGGAATTGGAATTCCCTTGCGTGAGGTCGTACTCCTTATCCCGTGTGATCCCGGGCAGGTTAAATCGTTTGGCGAATGTACGTCCCGTCTTACCATCAGAATAGATGACGTTGTAAGTCATGCGATCGTCGCTCTTTTTCCAGATGCCAACGTACATGATGTCCTTACCCATAAAGACTTTCTCCTGGATTCGGGAGATCAGCATCTTTCCGTCACGGCGGATAGCGATGACGTTATCGAGATCAGAACAGTCGCATACAAATTCAGTCTTATCGTCACGCTTTAAACCGAAGCCGGCGAATCCGTCTGTACGGTTTACGTAAAGTTTCTGATTGGTGGCGATAACTTCTGTTGCGGATACAGACTGAAAACTCTTGATCTCTGTCTTGCGTTCCCGTCCTTTTCCGTATTTCTCGAGCAGCTTTTGATAATAACCGATAGCGTAATCGGTGAGATTGCGCAGGTTGTGCTGTGTTTCCTTAAGTTCTTTTTCAAGATCCTTCAGCATTTCGTCAGCCTTGAAGGAGTCGTACCTTGAAATTCTCTTGATCTTGATCTCAGTAAGCCGAACGATATCCTCGGTAGTAATCTCACGATAGAATTTCTTCTTATGCGGCTTCAGACCTTTATCAATCCGCGCGATCACATCGTCCCATGTCTTCGCTTCTTCGATATCGCGATAGATCCTGTTCTCAATGAAAATTCTCTCAAGCGAGGAGAACAGAATCTTCTCCATCAGTTCCGCCTTTTTGATTTCGAGCTCCCGCTTCAGGAGCGAGACGGTCTGATGGGTGTTATATTTCAGGATATCGTTCACCGCCATGAACTGCGGCTTATCTTCAACGATCACACAGGCATTTGGAGAAATGCTGATCTCGCAATCAGTGAATGCATAAAGAGCGTCCATGGCAATCTCAGGAGATTGTCCCGACTGCAAGTGCACTACGATCTCGACGTCTCTGGCAGTGTTGTCCACCACCTGTTTGATCTTGATCTGTCCCTTCTCACTGGCTTTTACGATGGACTCCATCAATGACGTTGTCGTCGTAGAAAATGGAATCTCCTTGATGACCAGTGTTTTTTTATCGATGATATCAATCTTTGCGCGAACTTTGATCTTACCTCCGCGCATTCCCTGGTTATAATCTGTAAAGTCGGCAATACCACCTGTAGGAAAGTCAGGGAAAATCTTCGGCTTCTTTTCTTTCAGGATATCGATCGAAGCCTTAATTAGTTCAATGAAGTTGTGAGGGAGAATTTTTGTCGAGAGGCCTACTGCGATCCCTTCGACACCTTGCGCGAGAAGCAGCGGGAACTTTACAGGAAGGGTTACAGGTTCTTTCTTCCTTCCATCGTATGAAAGTTGCCATTCAGTAGTCTGCGGGTTGTAAACAACTTCAAGGGCGAATTTTGACAGACGTGCCTCGATATAACGTGGCGCGGCTGCACTGTCACCAGTGCGTATATCACCCCAGTTACCCTGGGTTTCTATAAGGAGGTCTTTCTGTCCGAGGTTTACAATTGCCTCTCCGATGGCGGCATCCCCGTGAGGGTGATATTGCATGGAGTGGCCGATAACGTTGGCCACCTTGTTGAACCTTCCATCATCCATCTCTTTTAGAGAATGCATGATTCGCCGCTGAACAGGCTTAAGCCCATCCTCGATGCGGGGAACTGCCCTTTCGAGGATTACGTAAGACGCGTAGTCAAGAAACCAGTTCTGGTACAGGCCATCCAGCGCGATCGTATGGATCGAGTCGCCGTTGCCAGAACCTTTCCCGGTTGAGATGACTGTTGGCTTGGCGGGTGTAGTTTTCTTTTTACTCATTGTCCGTTTATGCAATCAATCTGGAAGACGGAAGAAGAACTCCGCTTCCATTGTTACGTTTCTTATCAAAGCAAAATAACCAGGTCTTTATGCGACGGCATCCTCCGGTTGTTCCTCCAGCTCGATCTTATCCTCCGCTCCTCTATCCACTTTGTCAAGTTCAATGCGCAGGTTATCGATAATAAACTCCTGGCGGTCCGGCGTATTCTTGCCCATGTAGAATTCCATCAGGTGATGCAGATTCTGATCGTGAAGGAGCACCGGCTGAAGCCGGATATCCTCCCCGATGAAGTTCCCGAACTCATCAGGTGAAATCTCTCCAAGCCCCTTGAAGCGGGTGATCTCCACCTTGCCTCCAAGCTTCTTCATAGCGTTTTGTTTTTCTTCTTCGCTATAGCAGTAGATTGTTTCTTTCTTATTGCGGACGCGGAACAGCGGCGTCTCCAGAATAAAGACATGACCAGCCTTTACGAGATCGGGGAAGAATTGCAGAAAGAAAGTCATGAGCAGCAACCTGATGTGCATACCATCCACATCGGCGTCAGTAGCAATGATCACCTGGTTATAACGCAGACCTTCAAGGCCGTCTTCAATGTTGAGAGCATGCTGGAGCAGGTTAAACTCCTCGTTCTCGTAGACCACCTTTTTAGTGAGGCCGTAACAGTTAAGTGGTTTCCCACGCAGACTGAAAACTGCCTGAGTTTCAACGTCTCTGGATTTGGTAATTGAACCACTGGCGGAATCACCCTCAGTGATAAATATCTGTGAATTGGTTCCTTTTTCAGTCTTGTCATCGAAGTGAAAACGGCAGTCGCGAAGCTTTCGGTTATGGAGATTCGCCTTCTTCGCTCTTTCGTTGGCGAGTTTCTTAATCCCCGCAATTTCTTTGCGCTCACGCTCCGACTGGATGATCCGTTTCTCCAGCGCGTCTTTCACCTCCGGGTTCTTATGAAGATAGATCTCCAACTCTTTTGCAACAAAATCACCGACGTAACTTTTCACAGAAGGCCCGTCCGGAGCCATGTTCAGAGAACCTAATTTGGTTTTTGTCTGGGATTCAAACACAGGTTCCTGCACTCTGACGGCGATTGCTCCGATGACAGAAGCGCGGATATCTGCTGCATCATATTCTTTCTTGCAGGCCTCGCGCACCGCTCTCACGACGCCTTCCCTGAACGCCGCAAGGTGGGTTCCCCCCTGCGTGGTGTTCTGACCATTAACGAAAGAATAATACTCTTCACCGTACTGGTTTCCGTGGGTGACCGCGAACTCTATATCATTTCCTTTGACGTGGATGATAGGATAGCGCAGCTCTTCTGCATTTGTCTTTTGCTTCAGAAGGTCGAGAAGTCCGTCTTTGGAGAAGAATTTCTGACCGTTATAATTGATGGTAAGCCCTGCATTCAGAAAGGCGTAATTCCACATCAGATCATCGAGGTATTCCGGGATAAAGTGGTAATGCTTGAACATCGTATTGTCCGGTTCAAACTCCACCAGTGTACCGTTTCGCTCATCGCTTTTCGTCGCTTTTGGATCATGGACGAGCACACCCTTTTTGAATTCAGCCAGCTTAGCCTGGCCATCCCTGAAAGCCTGGACCTTGAAGTAATTAGAGAGCGCGTTAACGGCTTTGGTACCCACACCATTAAGCCCAACGGACTTCTGAAAGGCGCCTGAATCGTATTTCGCGCCGGTGTTTATCTTCGACACAACGTCCACTACTTTTCCTAGCGGAATTCCCCGTCCATAATCGCGGACCACGACCCGCTGATCTGAGATAGAGACATCGATGGTTTTCCCGTATCCCATCATGTGTTCATCGATGGAATTATCCATTACTTCCTTTACCAGGACATAAATACCGTCATCCTTGGATGAGCCGTCTCCGAGTTTTCCGATGTACATCCCGGGCCGAAGCCGGATGTGCTCACGCCAGTCAAGCGACTTTATGCTTGACTCATTGTATTCAATAGAACCAGGAGATTTCTCGTTTTTCGCCATACTGTTTGAACAGATTAAATGTTTGACAAGCCAAAAAAGCGTTCAATCCAAGCTTAAAAAATGCAGAATTTGCACGAATAAAGTGATTTTTAGATTTAATTCCACAATAAGCACCGATCATGAACTGGCAAGTATCCTTCAGACAATATCCTCTAAGGGACTGTCCTTCAAACTCATGAGAGCAAATGCCTAAACTGACGGTTTAGCTGAAAATTTTCGGATCAGAAAGTAGACTGGCCAGGCCACCGTCCATACAGCGATGAGAATAACACTTCCATAGACCAGGAATCCGATTTCCTCAAACTTGAACTTTTCGTTGCTGTTGATTGAGTTTATGACGAACAGCGAGATGATAAAGAATATGTTCAGAACGACGACCAGGAAGTTGAACCAGGTTCTGAGGGCAACATCTTTTTTGAATAGCGCACTTACCGGGAATACCATTGTATTAATCAACGTGACGGCTATGAGCGCAACGTAGAAGAAGGTTTCGCGCCCCAGGTAGACAGGTTCGCTGTCACCGGAAAAGACCAACACACTTTCTGGAAGGCTCGCATACACAAACAATAAAGCCGCCAGGACGCCCAGGATAGACACCGCCCACACTCCCTTCGAAATCTTCAGAATCATTCCAGTGAATTTTGGTCGCAAATTAAGTCATTTGCCGGCGGATGGCGAAGTATTCCTGAAAATTAGGGCACAGACACCGGTCCGCCCGTCCCCTGGTCTGAAAGCGCGGTGTCATTATTCCAGATAAAAGTGTTTAAATTGCTTCACTCATTAACAAAGCATGAACCTTAATCCTATCGTTCTGTCCATCCCGATATTTTTTATCCTGATAGGAATTGAACTTGTTGTTGAACGTCTTTCTCATCAGAAACTGTATCGTCTTCAGGACGCTATCGCCAACTTAAGCTGCGGCATAACCTCCCAGCTATCCGGTCTTTTCCTCCGCATCTTCGGTATCGGCATCTATGAAATACTCTTTAACAACTTCGCGGCTTTCAAACTGGACTCCACCTCCTGGTGGTACTGGGTCGTGCTCTGGTTGCTGGTGGATCTGGCTTATTACTGGGCGCATCGCATGAGTCATGAAGTGAACCTGTTCTGGGGAGGGCACGTGGTTCATCATCAAAGCGAAGAGTATAACCTCAGCGTTGCGTTGAGACAAAGTTCCCTGCAAGTGGTGTGGACTTTCGGATTTAGTCTTCCGATCGCGTTTCTGGGTTTTGAGACGCTTCACTTTGCCTATATCTCTGCGTTGAATACACTCTATCAGTTCTGGATTCACACCGAGACCATCAAGAAACTACCGAAACCGATCGAGTACATCTTTAATACCCCTTCCCATCATCGCGTGCACCATGGTCGTGATCCGAAGTATATCGACAAGAATCATGCAGGGTCACTCATCATCTGGGACCGGATGTTTGGAACATTTCAGGAGGAAGAAGAGAGGCCAACTTATGGAATTACAAAGCCTATCAACAGTTGGAATCCTGTGTTTGCGAATTTCAGTCATTACATCACGATGAAAGAAGATCTTGAGCGAATTCCGAAATGGAGTGATCGATTCAAATACTTGTTCAAGAAGCCGGGGTGGTTACCGGAATATCTCGGAGGCTACAGGGCGGTTCCGGCGATTGACAAGGACACGTATCGGAAGTATGACCCTCCTTCAACTACGTCACTGAATTTTTATGTGCTGGTGCAGTATCTCATTTGTCTGGCGGGAACAGCGATATTCCTGTTCAACGCCGGGGCTATCAGTATGCCTATGAAAGTATTTCTTTCGCTGGGTATCTCGTTGATGGTAGTGAATTGTGGTGTTTTGTTCGAGCAAAGACCGTGGGTGAGATATTCAGAATGGTTCAGGATCATAACTTATCCTTTATTACTGACGGCATTCACCTGGTATTTTGAATGGTCGGCAATCTGGCATATAATTGCGCTCACCTATTTTATAATTTCCAGCAGCTGGTTTTATGCCATTCAAAAAAAGTATACGCACCTTCAGATGGCTTAGCCTTATCGCACTGCTTTCGTCAGCGTGTGGAGGAAAAGAACTTGAATTAAAAGACTTCGATCACCATCGGTGGCAGGAAGACAAGCACGCCTGCGAAAGCGTTCGTACAACCCTTGTGTCAACGTTGATGGATCAGCGCGACGATATCCTTGCACACAATGAGATGGAGATCGTTGAATTGCTGGGCAAGCCTGATGAGAGCGAGCTATACAAACGCAACCAGAAGTTCTACTACTATTACGTTGAGCCGGGACCAAAGTGCAAATCAGAAATCACCAGTCCGAAGAAACTGGTGATACGCTTTAACGCAATGGGTCTGGCTAAGGAAATGCAGATCGAATAAAAAGGCTATTGATCTTAAGCCAGAGATGACACTTCCTGTCTGAATGCAGCCGATTGTTCAACAGCGTTTGCTGTATCTTCGATTACAACAGAGAACGTCATCGTCATACCGAATAGCCTGTTCTTGATCACGCGGTATTTTTTCACACCCGCATCTTTAAGAAGGCTGATGATTTCCTCGTAGCTAAGAAGATTGAGTGCTTCTTTCGGCATCCATTTGTTATTCTTTTCGCGCCACTTCAGGAACCGGTCATCATCCCAGTGAATGAAGAACACCATGGTATGAGCGTCAACAGGAAAATACTTGTTTGGAGTTGTGAAGAATACGTTCCGGGAAACACGCAGCATTTCTTTCACAAAAACAAGTTTCGATTCATAGCTGCCGACGTGTTCGATTACAGCGTTGGAGTAACACCAATCGAATTCCTTATCCTTGAAAGGGAACTTTCCGCCATCATACTGCACGAAACGTTTTCCAGGATACATGTCTTCCATGCCTTTCATAGTGTCGATACTAAAGCCGGTGTAATGCTTGCTTGGGTATCGAAACTGTTTAAGGAAGTGGTTGGTTGCTATATCAGCGCGGCCTTTTTCTGCTTCGGGGTACACTCCTACATCGAGGATATCACAAGGACCTTTTGTAAGTGCGTAAAAGAAATCGTCCTTCTTTTTTCGAGACGACTTCTTCACTTTCTCTTTGGCGATTTTCAAGAAACGGTTCACAGATGCTGGGTTAAAATGATTGGTCTCAATATACAGATTTTTTGGAGCGCGCGTATTCTCTGTAAAAAATTTGCTGAGGAGTTATCATCTTGCTTGTTGAAACACAATAAGTTGAATTTGACTACGCAATGAGAATTCCGTAACTTGATTTGATAAACCCTCTTGGCTATGCAATTCCATCGTAATGAAATAATGCTTGTCTATAACCCTGATACAAGTAAGGGAAAGCAAACGAAAGCGATTGCGAAAACTATTCATTCGCATATCAACGAACTTAATGTGATGCGTGAAAAGCTGGGCCCGACTTACTGGAAAGAAGTTGTGAATATGCTTGGCGTGAGACCCAAGGATCTGATGGATCGTGCACATCCTGACTATCAGACCAAGGTAGCGGGAAACACATTTACGATGAATGGATACCTCGAAGTATTAAACCACAATCCGCAGTTATTGAAGGCACCGGTGGCGATATGCAACGGCAGGGCTGTGCTCTGTGAGACACCCACTGACCTGTTTAAGCTTGGCGCCACCAGGCAGTCAGATGACAAGGTGCTTCCACATCTTCGCACGAATTACTGAGATGATGTTTGTTCTGTTGAAAGATCTTATTTCGTAAACGTTGGCGCCACGACGAGGTCTTTGCTTCCCTGCGTGTACACATAAAAGCCCATTCCGCTTTTCACTCCTTTGTGACCGGCCTGAACCATGTTCACCAGAAGAGGGCACGGAGCATATTTCGAATTTCCGAATCCATCGTGTAAGACGCGCAAAATACTAAGGCATACATCCAGCCCGATGAAGTCTGCCAACTGCAGCGGTCCCATAGGATGTGCCATTCCCAGTTTCATTACTGTATCAATCTCCGTGACACCGGCAACGCCTTCGTACAATGAATAGATGGCTTCATTGATCATCGGCATGAGTATCCTGTTAGCGACGAAGCCCGGATAATCATTGACTTCCACAGGAGTTTTTCCCAGCTCAACGGAGAGATCCATGATCGTTTTGGAGACTTCATCCGTAGTGCTGTAGCCACGGATCACTTCCACCAGTTTCATGACCGGCACGGGGTTCATGAAGTGCATGCCAATGACCTTGCCGGGACGTTTAGTGACTGATGCGATGCGAGTGATCGATATGGATGACGTGTTGGATGCGAGAATCGTTTCCGCCGGAGTCATCTCATCAAGCTCGCGGAATATCTTCAGTTTGAGATCCGTGTTTTCGGTCGCGGCTTCAACGACAAGAAATGAGTTCTCGACTCCTTTCCCGACAGAATTTACGGGAGTGATGTTCTGAAGGGTTTGTTTTTTCTGATCTCCGGTGATGGTTCCTTTTTCAACTTGCCTGGAAAGGTTCTTATCGATGGTGGCCATCGCCTTTTTCAGAGCGTCTTCTGAAATATCGACAAGGGAAACCTGATAGTTATGCTGGGCGAATACGTGGGCAATGCCATTGCCCATTGTGCCGGAGCCAATGACCGAGATTTTTTGCATCGTTAATGAGTTTGCGCAAATATAGAACTTCATCGCGATGACGGAAGTGTAGACACACTTCCGTCATACGTGATGTGGAGCCTTAGAGGAATATCTTAAGCTTTCGTACGAAGCAGGTCGCGAATCTCTGTCAGCAGCACGATATCTGCGGGAGGAGCAGCTGGTGCTGGTGGCGGTGCTTCTTCCTTTCTACGGAGTTTGTTGATTGCCTTAATAAAAAGAAACAAAGCAATAGCTGTAAGTAAGAAAATGAATATAGCCTGAAGGAATTTCCCATAGGCAATAGACGCCTCCCCCACCTGGTAACTCAGATTAGAGAAGTCTGCACCACCCGTGAGGACACCAATAATTGGCATAAACAGGTCGGCAACGAGTGAAGTGACGATTGCATTAAATGCAGCGCCAATTACAACACCGACCGCGAGATCGATAACATTTCCGCGGAAGGCGAATTCCTTGAATTCCTTGAACATATTCGGATTATTTTGATTTCACGAAATGTAATATTCCATCGATAATGATACAATATTGACGGCAAATACTTAAGAACTTGACGCATTAACCTGACCTACGGTATGGCACAATCACGCTCCGGCAAAATGCGTATGTCGAAAGACAACGGAACGAGGAAGAAAAGCAGGCGCGCCGGACTAAGCAAAAACGGGCTCAAGACACCCGCTGGAGGCCCTGTTTTCCCGGGTGGTATCCGTACGCCGTCGGCACACATCGGGATGTGGCGGCTGGATCCGCGCGGCGGCCGGTTAACATGGTCACAGAATTGTGCCCCCATCCTTCAAAAAGAACTAACTGACCTCCCACGAACTTTACAAGAGCTTGAATCACTTGTGGCGGATACCGATCGCGGAACCTTTCAAAAGGAACTGGATACAGCCCAAAAACACAAAAAGACGTTTCGCTTTGAAATAAGGATACATACCACGCGTAATGAGGAATGCTGGATTGAATTTGCCGGAGAGTCTCCTGGTATCCTCGGAGAAATCAATGGTACTATTCAGGACATCACGACACACAAGCTTACACAAGCAGAGCTCACCAACTGGAAAACACGCGACCGCCTGGTCTCCGAGAGTGCAGGGCTGATCATTTACGATTACGATCTTCCTTCAGGAGAGATTATCTGGAGTGGAAATACAAAGCAACTGGTAGGCTTCACATCCGAGGAGATCGGTCGCATTGAGAAATGGGAGGAACTTATTCACGCGGATGATCGTGAATCCGCGACGCAACTTCTTGAGTTTTCCAGGGACAATCTGACCCCATATGAGGTGTATTACCGCTTTCGCAAAAAGAGTGGTGTTTATGTGTATATGCATGACAGGGGGCAGTTCGTCACTGACAGCAATGGCCAGGCGTTCAGGATGCTGGGAATCCTGAACGATGTATCTGACCGACTCAAGGCCGACCTCGCGCTGAAGGAAAGTGAAAAGAGTTATCGAGAACTTTTTGATTCAGTAGGTGAAGCAATCTGTATCCAGCGGAGAGACGGAACGTTTGTCGATGTTAACAGGACGACGTGCAATATATACGGATATAGCAAGGAAGAGCTGGTGGGCAAGAGTCCTGGCTTTATCGCAGCACCAGGTAAAAATGATTTCGAGGAGGTACGCCGCAAGATCGAGGAAGCCCTCATTGGAAAACCTCAAAGCTTTCTTTGGTGGGGGCGAAAGAAGTCTGGCGAGAACCTCATCATGGAAGTGAAGTTGACAAGAGGAAGTTACTTCGGTGAGGCAACGATCATCGCTACGTCACGAGACATTACGGATAAGATCGCGGCTGAATATTCTTTGCAGGAGAGTGAGAAACGTTTCCGTCGTCTTGTACAGGATCTTAATATCGCTGTCATTCTTCAGGGTGCGGCGGGTGATATCCAGGTTGTGAACACTGCCGCGCTTTCGTTGCTCGGAGTACGGGAGAAGGCGCTGGTGAGTCATACGCTTAATGGAGACCAGTGGTTGTTTCTGAACGGAGACATGCGGCCGATCTCCAAAGAAAAGTTACCCTGGAACATCGCTGCCACGACACACAGAGCGGTCAGGGGAATGGTCGTCGGTATTCGCAAGTCGGAAGAGGAAGACATGGTATGGACGCTGGTAAATGCGGAGCCTGTACTGCAAGTGGATGACAACTTGTTGCATGTAGTCATTGCTTTGACTGACATCACTGAACGCAAAAAGGTTGAAGAAGATCTTAAGGAGAGTGAGCTCCGTTTCAGAACGTTACAGGAGGCTTCTTTCGGTGGGATTGGTCTTCACAACATGGGTAAGATCATCGATTGCAATCAGGGTCTCTGTAACCTCACCGGATACAGTTATGACGAGCTTAAGGGCAGTAACGGACTGAATTTGATCGCACCGGAGCATCGGGATTTTGTCTATAAGCAGATCGTTAACAAGGTAGAGCTTCCTTACGACGTAGAGGGTATACGCAAGGACGGCTCACGTTATTACCTCGAGATACAAGGAAAGAATATTCCGTATGAGAAAGGGCTGATCAGGGTAACAGAGTTCAGGGACATCACTGATCGCAAGGCGGTCGAGTCTGATATGCTGGAACAGAATGCGCGTCTTGTCGCCATTACGGAAGATCTGAAGGTGAAGAATGAGCAGCTACAGGAGTTTACTCAGATCGTTTCTCACAATCTTAGATCACCTGTTGGAAATATTCTGGCGTTGCTGAACTTCATCGAGACAGCGGGTACTCCCAAAGAAAGGGGTGAATACCTTCAGTTATTGCGGGAGGCAGGCACTAGCATCCTAACGACGCTTCATGAGCTCAATGAAGTTCTGCAGATACAGCAGAACAAGAGTATTGAAAAGCAGGTGCTCCATTTTGATCAGGTGTTTTCCAATGTTCGAAAAATGCTTGTGGCCAAGATCGTGGAGATCAATGCAGAGATCATTACGGATTTTTCGGCAGCTCCCATCATAGAATATCCGAATATCTATCTGGAGAGTATCATGCTTAATCTCCTGAGCAACGCGTTGAAATATCATTCTCCCCTTCGTAAGCCGCGGATTATTCTCAAGTCACTTCCCCTTGAAACTGGCGGAATCTCACTCTCTGTTTCCGATAACGGTCAGGGTATAAATATGCAACGGTATGGCCACCAGATATTCAAACTAAGAAAAACCTTCCACCGTCACCCTGAGAGCCGCGGTATTGGGTTGTTCATGATCAGAAATCAGATTGACGCAATGGGTGGGGATATCTCTGTTGTGAGCGCTGAAAATGAAGGAACCACATTTTTGGTTAATTTTACGGGTAAGACCCGCGAAAATGAGTATAAAGGTACCGATAGTGGCATTGGTTGACGATGACAAGATCTTCCAGCTGACAGCCTCAAAAACGATCAAAGCATTGCAGTTAAGCGACAATGTGTTGCAGTTTGAGAATGGTGAAGATGCCCTTAAATACCTGATAGACAACGCCTCGAAGGAGGATGCTCTCCCTGACTACCTGTTTCTCGATATTAATATGCCTTTTGTGGACGGCTGGATGTTTCTCCAGGATTATGCTGGCCTGAAAACAAATCTCGCCAAGGATATCTCTATTTTCATGGTGAGTTCTTCCATCGATCCACGCGACATCCACCGCGCCAGGAGTATTCCCGAGGTTCAGGATTATGTAGTCAAACCACTTACAAAGGAGAAGTTTATTCAGCTATTGAGCGATAACGCCGCCTGACGTCACCGGACAATATTCAGCGGATTGCGTAAGTTCGAATAGCCTGTCAGCTCAACGCCGGCGGAACCTACGAACATCTTAGCATCAATCTTAAGAGGAATTCGATTTTTATCGTCTGAGAAGTACGCTGTGATGGAGTTCTCTCCATCGAAGAGTTTGTTGGCTGGCATGATTGGCGTAAATACCAGCGCGCGGACCTTACCCACCTTCAGTTTCACCGTATCTTTTCCGCGGTAGATGATTTTCAGTTTATAAAACTCGTCTTCGAAAAAGCCATTCACAGTGACAGTATCGTTCACTTGCAACTTTGAGAAGTCCATGATACGCATATAAAGGAAACCGCCAATCATGTCCCTCACCCCTGCCGGTGCGTCGTAATACTGAGGATCACGCATCTTTCCGCTTTTCCCTATGGACTTCACTTCAATCTTCCCATTGGTGTGATCAAAATTTGTCCATTCGTCTTTCTTATAGCGTCCTTCGCGAATCTTTCGGTAGAACTGATGTGGAACAAGTGCTGCGGTATCAATGTACGCGCCCCATCGGTCGTCGATGTCGGCGACCCAGTCGACCATACCCACTGTTTTACCGGTAACATCTACCTTGAAGCAGTAGCGGTCGTTCATCTTATGGTATTCCTGAGAAATTCGTGCGGAACCTCTTCCCACGGTAAAGAACCCGTAGGTCATTTTAAAATCGATGACCTCCCCTCGCTTGAAACTATTATTTTTTACGCTCGGCAGTATAGCCTCCTGCCCCTCGGACACAAAGCCGCAGAGGATGAATACAACTGAAATGCCGAAAAGAGCCTTCTTCATTTACCTTCAAAGTTAACAACCGCGCTTGAAAAAATATTGTTCCGCGCTGCCTTGATTGAACTGGATCCGACCATCAAGAGTTTCAAATCAACCTCGCAAGGTTCAATCAGAGTCGAAATTATGAAAACCGAAATTCAAAGGGTATGCCAGTCTGCACTTTGGTATGGAGGATGTAGGTTCTTCCTCGAAATCAATAAAAAAAAACTAATGGAGAAAGCGCCGGATACTAAACAGAAACGCTGTTATCCCTTAGCGCATCATTCAGGGATGTCTTCTTATCGGTGCTCTCCTTCCGTTTTCCAATGATCAGTGCACAACCGACGTGAAAATCACCTGCGGCAAATTTTTTCGCGTATGATCCTGGGATAACGACGGATCTCTCCGGGACATAACCTTTGTACTCCACAGGTTGCGGGCCGGTTACGTCGATGATCTTAGAGCTTGCCGTAAGTACTACGTTCGCTCCAAGCACAGCTTCACGTCCCACGCGCACACCCTCAACTACGATGCAGCGGGATCCGATGAAAGCATTGTCCTCAATGATGACCGGAGCAGCCTGAACTGGTTCAAGCACCCCCCCTATGCCGACGCCACCGCTCAGGTGAACGTTCTTGCCGATCTGGGCGCAGCTTCCTACAGTAGCCCACGTATCCACCATCGTTCCTTCATCCACATACGCGCCGATATTCACGTATGATGGCATCATAATCACACCTTTGCTGAGGTATGATCCGTGGCGCGCGATCGCATGCGGCACCACCCTGACGCCTAACTCTTTATAATTTCTTTTTAGCTTGATCTTGTCGTGAAATTCAAAAGGACCAACTTCGATGGTCTCCATTTGCTGGATCGGGAAATAAAGTATGACTGCTTTCTTAATCCATTCATTCACCTGCCATCCTCCTGATACCGGTTCGGCTACCCGCAGTTCTCCTTTGTCAAGACCAGCTACGACGCTGCGTATCGCTTCCTGACTTTCCGGTGTTTGCAATAGGGAACGATCTTCCCATGTTTTCTCGACGATCTGTTTCAAATCCATTTTTAAATATTAAGTTAGTTTCGCTCTGTGGTGTCAGGCGCTTTCAAATCGCATGCAAGAAATAAAAAAAAGGAGAATAGTCATCGCTTCGGTGCTTAAACCTGCGACCGACACCCGCATGTATGCGAAGATCGGACTCACTCTTGCAACACAGCATGAAGTTCACGTGATTGGCTGGGGATCTTCAATGGATGTGGGGGCAAACCCGGCAATACATTTCATTGGCGCGTTCCCTCGTCTCAGTATCGAACGCATGTTAGCTCCGTTCAGGATACTCTTCCGCGCTCTCAAGCTACGGCCCGACGTATTTATCGCCAGCACCCATGAACTCCTTACAGTTGCTATGATCCTGAAGCTATTCACAGGATGCCAAATCTGGTATGATGTGCAGGAAAATCATTCGAAGAATATCCGGTACACCCCCACGTTTCCCCAATTTATAAGACCAATACTGTCCGCATGGGTCAGGTTGAAGGAACGATTAACTGCAGGATTGGTGGAACGTTTTCTTCTTGCTGAGAAAGCCTATCTGCAGGAACTTCCGTTCATGGCGTCTCGCGCTTTGATCATTGAGAACAAGGTACGCCGGTCCGATGTAAAGCCTCGTCTCGAAGACACAAGAGATTCACTCCTACAGATCCGGCCCCTCCGATTACTCTTCTCGGGCACTATTGCTAAATCGACGGGGGTGTTTGTTGCGATCGACCTGGCTTCCAGGCTTAATCCGATCCATGCTGTACATCTCACCATCGTAGGTTATTGTCCGGAAAAAAGGCAGCGCGACGAATTGATAAGTGCTTGTTCTGGAAAACCATTCATTAAACTGACAGGCGTGGACAAACCTGTCCCACACGAGCAGATCATTAATGAAATTACCATGGCTGACCTTGGGATAGTGTCGTATCCGGAAAATCCTTCCACGTGGACCTGCATTCCCACGAAGATTTATGAATACATGGCTGCCAGACTACCGATGTTCGTAGTCAATAATCCGTTGTGGGTAGCGCTTTGCAATCGTTATCATGCGGCCGTTGTTTTTGATCCGAAAGATATTTATCCTGAACAACTCCTTTCAAACCTGAACACTATTGATTTCTATCCTATTGATCCTCAGGATATTTACTGGGAAAGTGAATCAATGAAACTACTGGAAATTCTTTGACCTCCAGAATAATAGTCTGATATTATTATAAATATTTTTTTAGACTCGCCTAAACTTTTATTTTTGTAAGGCGTTCAATTAAGAGTATGCTGAGTTATACTGAAGAAAACTATCTGAAAGCGATCTACCGTTTGTCGGAAGGCGGCACCAAGGCAGTCCTTACCAATGCCATCGCTGAGGCAATGCGTACGAAGGCGGCCTCAGTAACAGACATGGTCAAGAAATTGTCTGGAAAAAATCTGATCTCATACGAGAAATACTATGGTGTCAAGATCACCAGGGGAGGTCGGAATGCTGCGTTAATGGTGGTCAGGAAACACAGGTTATGGGAGACCTTCCTTGTAGAGAAACTGAACTTCAGTTGGGACGAGGTACATGATGTTGCCGAACAACTTGAGCACATTCAATCGTCGTTGCTTATCGAAAAGCTGGATGCGTTCCTGGGATACCCCACGGTCGATCCGCATGGACACCCTATTCCTGATAAGAATGGAAAGATCCAGGAAGTGGAATGTGTACTCCTTTCGGAACTCGACATAAGAAAGAAGTCGTCGATCCGGTCGGTAAAAGATGGCTCGCCTTCGTTTCTACAATACCTCAGCAAGATCGGGATCTATATCGGCGCCAGCATTTCTGTACTGGAGAAAGTTGAATTTGACGGATCTGTCGAAGTATTGATCGACGGAAAGAAGAAGGCATTCACATCGAGAGATGCGGCAATGAACTTACTGGTTACTGCGTGATGAAAAAGACAATGCTTCGTTATCTGTCCATTGCGTTTCTTTTCATATTCCTCGCGGGATGCAGAGATCCCCGGGATATGAAGACACCAGGGAAGATACTCGTTGTCACTACCACAGGTATGATTGCTGACGCTGTGAAGAATATTGCCGGAGATAAAGTTGATGTTGTTGCGCTGATGGGACCGGGAGTGGATCCGCATTTATACAAGGCGACGCATGGAGACCTTGAAAAGATTACTGCCGCGGATATCATCTTTTACAACGGTCTTCACCTTGAAGGAAAAATGGGTTCAGTTCTGGAGAAGGCCGAACGCATAAGAAGAGTGGTGCCAGTCACTGCAGGGATTGACGCCGCATTCCTGCGCGCAATTCCAGGATATGACGCGCATGATCCGCACATCTGGTTTGATGTTGCTCTCTGGAGAAAGGCCGTAGAAAACATTTCTGCTCAGCTTATCAAAGTTGACAGTGTAAATACAGAAACCTATCGGGTAAATACCCAACGGTACCTGAAGGCGCTGGATTCGCTGAATACATCGATAGAAAGAGAACTTTCGACGATTCCCTCTCAACAGCGAGTGCTCATCACTGCACACGATGCGTTCGGATACTTTGGGGATGCATACAACATCGAGGTGCGCGGGCTGCAGGGAATCTCAACCCTGTCTGAGTTCGGATTGAGAGACGTCACCTCGCTTGTGGATTTCATCATCGAACGTAGGATAAAAGCAATTTTTGTGGAGACGTCAGTTTCTACAAAATCCATCAACGCAATACTTGCAGGGTGTCGCGAGAAAGGCTGGAATGTAAGGATCGGAGGTAATCTGTACTCCGACGCGATGGGTGACGAAGGAACTGTTGAAGGCACCTATATCGGAATGGTTAATGCAAACGTAAAGACAATCGTAAGTGCTTTAAAATAATGATGAACGGGAACGTTGTGGTATTTGCAATGCTGATGATTTCATCTGCCGGAGCGTTCGCGCAGCCGCGGAAGGTCAGTGGCGTAATCCGTGATGCTGAATCGCGTGAACCTCTTCCCTATTGCAATGTATTGTTAAAAGGCTCTGAAAAAGGAACGACTACCGATCTGTCCGGCAAGTTCTCACTTGATGTTCCCGGCGCGGACGTGGAACTGATTGTGTCATACGTAGGCTATTCAACGGATACCATATCTGTTTCAAAGTCCAGAGGAACCCTGCAATTACTTCTCCGACCCGACTCCAAATCCCTTAATGAAGTCGTGGTTGTATCCGCGACGATGAAGGAAGTATCAAAACTGAATTCTCCCATACCTGTTGAGATTTATTCTCCGGCCCTCTTCAAAAAGAATCCTACGCCAAGCATTTTTGAAGCCTTAGCGATGGTGAATGGTGTCCAGCCACAGCTCAATTGTAACGTATGCAATACTGGTGACATTCACATCAACGGCATGGAAGGCCCTTATACCATGTTACTGATTGACGGCATGCCGATCGTGAGCAGCCTTGCCACTGTTTACGGATTATCCGGTATTCCCAACTCTATGGTTAAACGCATCGAAGTTGTGAAGGGTCCCGCTTCTACATTATATGGCTCGGAGGCGGTGGGTGGACTGATCAACATAATAACAAAAGATCCCACTACTGCTCCTGCTTTCACCACGGATGTGTCAGCCACGAGCGTTGGGGAATACAACACAGACCTTAGCGGAAGTTTCAGGATCGGCCGTGCAAAATCTCTATTGGGAGTAAACTACTTCAACTACTTAAATGATACTGACATCAACGGCGACAATTTCACTGATGTAACGCTGCAGAATCGTGTTTCACTTTTTAATAAATGGGACTTTACCAGAAAAGATTCACGCATTGCTTCAATGGCATTCCGCTACGTATATGAAGACCGTTGGGGAGGAGAATTGCAGTGGACAAAAGCTGATCGGGGAAGTGCAGATGTCTATGGAGAATCGATTTTCACCAAGAGATTTGAATTCATCGGAAATTATCAACTCCCCCTGAGGGAACTAATCCTTGTTGATGTATCCTACAACAAACATTTGCAAGATTCCTATTATGGCGTTATATCTTACCAGGCGGAGCAGCACGTACTTTTCACTCAGTTAAGATGGAACAAGACCTACGGTAAACACGATGTTCTTGCCGGGCTTCCGTTCAGGCTGACACATTACGACGACAACACTCCGGGTACTAACTCACCATCGGGCAATGACCCACAAATAATTTTTCTGCCGGGATTCTTCGTGCAGGATGAATTCAAAGCCCGGGAAAACATCACACTCCTTGCAGGTCTGAGGTATGATCACCATAACGAACATGGTGACATCTTCTCTCCTCGACTGAGTACGAAATTAACGCTTGGAAAAAACAATACCCTCAGAGTGAGCGGAGGAAACGGATACCGCGTTGTGAACCTGTTTACAGAGGAACACGCGGCGCTCACAGGTTCCAGAAGCGTCGTCATCACGGAGAAGTTGAGACCTGAACAGTCATGGAACGTCAATATCAACTATGCAACCATGATTGATCACGCGAATGGATACATCTCCCTCGATGGAACACTCTTCTATACCTACTTTACGAATAAGATAGTAGCAGACTTCAACACGAGTTCTGACAGCATCATTTTCGACAACCTACGAGGACATGCGGTCTCGAAAGGAGCGACACTCAACACCGAGTTTGCTTTTACCAATGGGCTAAAAATTATTGCCGGTCTCACCTGGATGGACGTCTACCAAAAGGAAGAAGATACACAGGGAGACCTTCGAAGAACACCACAACTATTTGCTCCGCGTTTTTCTTCAACGCTTACCATGAGCTATACATTCGCGAAGCCTTCCATTACGCTTGATCTCACTGCACGGACAAATGGGCCGATGACGTTACCTGTATTACCTGATCCGTCAATAGATCCACGGCCATCAAGATCACCAGCCTATACGTTGCTGAACTTCCAGGTATCAAAAACATTTCACAGTGGCTTCGAGATCTATGGTGGATGCAAGAACCTCCTGAATTTTGTGCCAGCGGATCCAATTCTGTTCGCTGAAGATCCGTCAAGTCCTTATTTCGATACATCGTATAACTACGCACCCATACAGGGAATCAAAGGTTTTTTGGGTTTACGTTTTACGTTACAATGACATTTTATGAGTGAAGAAAAACCAGACACCGCACTGGAGATACATGATCTGACCGTCGCGTTTGATCGCAAGCCAGTGCTATGGAATATAGACCTTGCGTTACCGGAAGGAAAACTGGTGGGCATCATCGGTCCCAATGGTGCGGGAAAGTCTACGCTTATCAAAGCCACGATGGGGTTACTCCCACTTAGCAGCGGCTATGTCAAGCTTTTTGATCAGTCTATCAACGACGTGCGGGAGCGCATTAGTTACGTTCCTCAGCGGGAATCAGTGGATTGGGATTTCCCGGCGTCTGTCCTGGACGTTGTGCTCATGGGAAGATATGGAAAGCTGGGGTTGTTCCGTCGTCCGAGGCAGGCAGACCGTGATGTGGCGATGGATTGTCTTCGGAAAGTCGGGATGGAAGGATTCATCAACCGCCAGATCTCGCAGCTTTCGGGTGGACAGCAACAGAGAACATTCCTTGCGCGGGCGCTGGCGCAGCAGGCTGACCTATATTTCATGGATGAACCTTTCGCAGGTGTTGATGCCGCTACGGAGAAAGCGATCATCGACCTTATGCGCGAGATGACTGCCGCGAAGAAGACCGTCATCGTCGTACATCATGATCTGCAATCAGTATCAGAGTACTTTGACTGGGTGATCATGTTGAACACACGTCTTATTGCCCACGGACCAACGGCAACGACATTTACACAAAAGAACCTGCAGGAAGCCTATGGAGGGAAACTCACATTGCTGTCAGATGTTGGCGACCTGATCCGCCGGGAAGCATTTCCAAACCGTGAAGAAGGATCCAAGCTCAATTTACGATGAACTCGCTGGTAGAATTTCTTTCTTTGTCCGATCCCAATATCCGGTACGTTGTATTCGGATCAGTGCTTCTCACCGCCAGCAGCGCCATCGTCGGGGCGTTCACTTTTCTGAATAAGAAGTCATTGATCGGAGACGCCATTGCCCATGCCGTTCTTCCCGGAATATGTCTGGGCTTTATCCTCTCCGGAACAAAGAATCCGGTCTTTCTGGTTGTTGGCGCGTTTGCGACGGGATGGCTATCACTCGTAGCTGTAAACTTCATCACTGCCCGCACCCGCATCAAGGAGGACACAGCCATTGGACTAATCCTGTCTGTTTTCTTTGGAATCGGAATTCTGATGCTTACTGTGATTCAAAAGTCTGGCAACTCGGCACAAAGTGGTCTGGACCATTTTCTCTTTGGAAATGCTGCGGCATTGGTTGCTGATGATCTCATTGTTTTTGGAACTGTTGCGGTCATTTTACTGGTAGCGGTGTACGCATTGTTTAAGGAGTTCACCCTGCTGGCTTTCGACAGGAATTTCGCTTTCGCGATCGGGTTGCCGGTGCGGGTGATCGAACTTGTGCTGACCTCCCTCATCGTTCTTGCTGTTGTCATTGGCATCCAGGCAGTGGGCGTAGTGCTGATGGCAGCGATCCTTATCACACCAGCGGCGGCAGCGAGATTCTGGACCGACCGCATTCGCGTAATGATTCTTCTTGCAAGTACGTTCGGAGCCTTGAGCGGAATCACCGGCGCCTACATCTCATTCGTTTCACCCTCAATGCCTACCGGTCCGTGGATTGTGATCGTGATTTCAACCATCGCTTTCATCTCTTTCTTCTTTGCACCCAGACGTGGCATTGTAAGCAGATTCCTGCGACAACGCGATATCAGGCGCACGATTAATGACGAAAATATTCTCAAAGCGTTATATCAGCTCGGCGAAGAGAACCGGGACTTCATGATAGAGCGATCGCCTGAGGACATTCTTGGACGACGAAAGATGCCCATGCCACTATTGATGAAAATTATGGGAAGACTGAAGAGCGAAGGTTATGTTATTAACAGTGATGGTCAATGGCAGTTAACAGAAGAAGGTCGGGTGAGAGCACAGCGTGTAGTTAAGATTCACAGATTGTGGGAGCTCTATCTTACGAGCAAACTTCACATTGCTCCAGATCACGTTCACGACGACGCTGACACAATTGAGCACCTCCTCACCCCTGAACTCGAGGCAGAGCTTGAGAGAATCCTCGAGTATCCTGTTGTAGACCCGCACAAATCGGAAATTCCATACCGCAAAGGACTTGACGGAAATTGATATGAGCATCAACGACATTTATATTATTCTTACCGCATCGCTTGTTTCGATCAGTTGCGCCCTGCTCGGATGTTATCTCATCTTGCGGCGAATGGCGATGGTGGGTGACGCAATCTCACACGCAGTGCTTCCTGGAATCGTAATCGCGTTTCTGCTCTCAGGATCCAGAGATTCAGTAACGATGTTGGTAGGTGCAGGTCTCATTGGTATACTTACTACTTTCCTGATTGAATTCTTTCATAAGAAAGCAAAGCTCCAGACCGATGCTTCCATTGGCGTAACTTTTACCTGGCTATTTGCCGTCGGTGTGGTGATGGTCACAGTATTTGCGGGCAAGGTCGATCTTGATCAGGATTGTGTTCTATATGGTGAGATCGCTTACGTTCCACTCGATGTGATTATCACCGACGGAGGAACTAACATTGGCCCGCGGGCTCTATACATTATGGGGTTCATTCTATCGCTGGTGCTTGTCTTCATCGTTCTTGGATACAAAGAACTTTTCCTCACCACGTTCGATCCGGCTTTTGCGCAGGCAATCGGAATCTCGGTAACGCTTTGGCATTACCTGTTGATGGGAGCGGTTTCGGCCACAACAGTCGCATCATTTGAGTCCGTCGGAGCAATTCTGGTAGTCGCGCTCATGATCGCACCTGCTGCTACCGCGTACTTACTCACCAATGATTTCCGGAAGATGCTGATGATCTCCTCTGTGTGTGGAGTCACCGCTTCCATCGCCGGTTTCTACTTCGCCGTCTGGCTTGACGGTTCTATCGCGGGCGGTATAGCAATGATGACAGGTGTACAATTCCTCATAGCGTTGCTCTTTTCACCGAGGCACGGAGTGATCTTCAGAAATTATCAAGGCGGAAAAGAACGATTGAAGCCGGGATTGGAACCAACGGGTATCTGATACGAACAAATCAAGTCTAATCAAAACAATTATCGATCTAACAGTTTGACCCTCACAAACTGCATCTGTTTTGTGTTGTCAATCTCGACAGTCTTTTCCATCACCAGATCAGAGAGCCTTTTCTTAACACGGTCGTACCCATAGTAGGAATCTGTTCTCATGCGGAACTTCGGGACTAACTTCTCATCAAATATTTGCCCTGAGGATGCATTTAACTCCCTGAATGTTTCTGTAAGGATTTCATTGAGGTCCTTCTCAGGAATTTCCCTTGCTACATGGATGCGTGCCTCCTGCTTTCCAGCGAAAACCAACTTAGCCATCTCAATGAACGGAAACCGTTCCCCCCCGAATGGATTTGGTGTCGTATCAGTTTTTTTGTAGGAAGAATCCGCCGTCAGCGTCTTGCCAAAAAAAGAGAAGTATGCAGGAAGCTCCGGAAAGAAAGTGTCTGCGAGAACACGCTCCTCTGTAAGACTGGCTTCCAGTTCCCTGACGATTGTATTCACATCTTCAGGAGAAGCCGCTGTTGCTCCCGAATTCAGTAGGGTCCTCACTGTCGAGAGGATCTGCGCTTTGCATCGTTCAAAGTTGGCCATCTGCTGGTACATGCCGTCTTGATTAACGAGGAACATTACTTCCAATCCCTCGTAGACGTTCATTAGTTGTTTAGTCTGCACATCAACCAGAGCGGGGTCTACGCCAGAAAGCTTTGTTGTTCCATACTTCCACGAACATAACTTTAGTCCGTCGTGCGCGCCGGTAATGGTAAGTTCTACAGGTGTGGTACCTGTAATTCTGATTGTGTCGCGATCTTCAGAATGATGCTTCCGTCTCTGCACCTCGAGGTGATAGGTACGACCAGGTTCAAACGACTGGACAATCCGAACAGAATCCTGGAGGAAATCTCCCGCGGTAGCTACATGAGCCGCCAGCGCAAGCACCGTGAACAGAGAGCAAAAGTTGATTGTCATACGATATCGGGACGAAGATACGCATGAATGTGCTTCTTCTCAGCGTTTTTCTTTGGAAGGCAGTTCGCGGCACTATAACACAATCTTTTGCTCGGCGATCCTGGTCACCAGTTGTGTCGTGTTATTGAGATTGAATTTGCTGAGAATATTTGCGCGGTGACTATGAATGGTTCGCGGACTCACGTCAAGTCTGGCCGCAATCTGTTTACTGGAATAACCCTCCATCAAAAGGCGAATGATTTCCTTTTCTTTAGAAGTAAGGAATGGTGTGGAAGACTTTTGACGGCCGAAGGCGTGGTTCGCAAGAATGGTACTAATCTTGGAAGAAAAGTATCTCCCACCCTCAAGGACTTTCTTTAGTCCGGCAAGAAACTCCTTTGGCTCCGCCTTCTTATGAATGTATCCTTCGATATCGTCGCGGATGGCATTTACAATCTGCCTCTCATTGAGATTAAGAACCATCACAACGATCTTCATGCTGGAATTAAGGCTCTTGGAATATCCGACAATATCAAGACCGTTTTCCTCTTCGGTGTTGATGTCCATGATGAGGATGTCGGGCTTAATCGTTGGAAGCAGAGGCTTTACCAGGGAGAAGTTCTTATAGTCTCCAACGACATTTAACTGCGGGTCGTCACTGAGGATTGTTTTCAATCCAATTCTATTTAGCGCATGATCATCGATGATGACGACTTTAACCATGTTAAGTAAATATAATTTTTTGATGCTTTATTTTAAACAGCATGACGATCTCACAACCCAGACAGATCACACACCAAACGATTTCGGAAAGAACAGTACATCATTGCAACGGTTTGAAATGAAAGAATAATTCCAAAAAAAAATGTTCTCACTTACAACTATTCAGCGATAGAATCCGGGAACCCGGATATTCGCATCAAAAAAATAATTACAAAATCATTTAGAGAAGCAATCGATTTAAAATTCTTCACATTAAGTTTTGCTTCCTAAGCAAGAAAAATATCTGCGCAATTAATTTAATCTCTCTAGGTAAAATTGCGGATTGCGATGATCATTGAATGAAAGGTATCTTGTCTTACAGAAACCAATCTATTCTTTAGTTCAACTCGAACAACGGCGTGGCTACCCTAAAAGTGTGGTTTGCGTTTCGCCGAAGCAACGACGCCGCATATTAGTTGTAGCCGTACAACACTTCGCTTTTAACCCTAAACTGAATAACCCATGCGACAACGACTTCAATCTCCCGCTGCACTTACCTGAGGCAGCTCTGTACCCTTGATGCAATCGATGGCCGGCCTTGACCGGCAATGCTGTGGCGCACTGCGTCCAGGAGATCTATTGCCCTTTCCGTAAGAAATTCATTCACCTAAACCACCTCCAATGAAATCGACTCTACTTTTACTGATTTTATTTATCATCGCACTCCCATCCGCCTCCGCCCAGGAGACGGAGATCACGGGGCAGGTTCTTGCATCCGACAAGACTCCCCTTCCCGGCGTCAGCGTAGTGATGAAGCGCAACCCTGCTAAGGGAACTGTTACTGACGCAGAAGGAAAATACCAGATCTCCGGCGTCCCCGGGGATGTGCTGGTGTTCTCCTTCATTGGATTCAAGACTCAGGAGATGAAAGTGGGCTCCTCTTCAAAAATTGATCTTGCCATGGAAGAGTCCTTGCAGGAATTGTCGGAACTCCTCGTAACGGGTACCCGTAGCGTTGGACGGACAGAACTGGAGACAGCCGTACCTGTAGATGTCTTTTCTATTCAGGATGTTATGGGAAACCTCCCGCAGATTGACCTCGCGCAGATGCTGGCGATCCTTGCTCCGAGTTTCAACGCAGTACGTTCACAAGGAGGTGACCTTGATTCACACGTGGACCCTGCGCAGTTGAGGAACCTGGCGCCCAATCAAACATTGGTCCTTATTAATGGTAAACGTAGACACACTGCCGCGCTGCTGATCATGTCAACAGCGGTGGGCTCTCCTTCTACGTCGGTGGATCTCATGACCATTCCCGCTTCAGCAATTGACCGGGTGGAGATTCTTCGAGACGGGGCCGCAGCGCAATACGGATCCGACGCCGTTGCCGGCGTGATCAACATCGTATTGAAGAAAGGAACAAACGTACTATCTGGAAGCTTCACCGGTGGTGGATACCTGAACTCCGGTGGTGAAGCCGGGGACCTTACCACGAAGAGCGGACCAGATGGATACAATTACCAACTGACTGCCAACTACGGTTTCGACATTGGCACCAAAGGCTTTCTAAACATGTCGGGTGAGATCACACAACGGAGACCGACACTAAGACCTTTTGTTAACGACTGGGGTTTCTTTGACGACAGCTACCTCAACAATGAGCGCACTGACAAATATGGTAACCCTGTTATCACTAACCCTGAGCTCGTCGCAGCGCAGGCCGCGGGCAACGAAGCCTTGATAGAGTCCCTGAAAACACAGGAAGGAATCATGGCAGCGCGCGGGCTTACGCATGACGACTTCACCGTATACGCGGGGATGCCGGCCATCACACTTGGAAGCGTCTTCTATAACTCAGAGATACAACTCAGTCCGACAACAACATTCTATGCATTCGGAGGCTTGTCTTACAAATATCTGCAAGGGTACTCATGCTATTTCAGAAGAGCAGCGCAGACAGACCGTTTCAATTACCTCCTCTACCCTAACGGGTTCAGGCCACAAATGACCTCCAACTCTTCTGACATGTCTACAACGGTAGGGCTGCGTAGTCAGGCAGGTGCTTTCAACATGGACTTCAGCAACACATTCGGAAGAAACAGAATGAGAATCGGAATGGTGAACACTTTTAACGCGTCGATCGGATCCAACTCGCCGGTGAACATGAATCTGGGAACACACTCTTTCACACAGAACTCCACAAACCTGGACTTCTCCCGGAATTTCAAGACTGTTTTGAAAGGACTGAACATCGCTTTCGGTGCAGAAATGCGTGTTGAAAACTATAAGATCATCAAAGGACAGGACGAGAGCTTCGCCTTCGGAGATGCCGGTATTCTTACCGTAGGAAAAGACGGACTTCTTGTCGGGCCTGATGGAAAACCTCTCGAGGACGGCAGCGGCAATCCTATCGTCGATGAAAATGGAAACCCACTCGCAGTTGAACGCGGTGAACAGGTAGTTGTGAAGTCGTTGTCAGCCAACTGCCAGTGCTTTGCCGGATTCGGTCCGAAGAACGAAAGGGACGAATACAGAACAAACCTTGCCGCATACTTTGACGCGGAGTTGGATATCACTAAGGATCTTCTCCTAACGGGTGCCGTACGGGTGGAAAACTATTCAGACTTCGGTCAGGTGCTCACCGGTAAAGTGGCCACACGCTATTCTATCCTCGACAACCTTTCTGTTCGCGGTTCCATTTCAACAGGCTTCCGTGCACCATCACTGCAGGAACTCAACTACACGCATACAGCAACAGCGTTCATCCCGGATGTGAACGGTGTGCCTCAACCCGTAGATTTCACCACATATCCTACCAACAGCACTGCCGCACGCGTACTGGGTATCAATGAACTCTCTCAGGAACGTTCCAGCAGCTTCGGGTTAGGACTTACTTACCAGCTAGCGCAGAAGCTTGACGTCAGCATTGACGCGTACCAGATCGACGTGAAAGACCGGATCTTCCGCACGGACAACTTCAACGCCGGAGAAGTCGGAAACAATTATGACGAAGTTATCGGTGCGCAAGGCGAAGCTCAATTCTTCATCAACGGTGCGGATGTGCGTTCTAAAGGAATTGAAGCTGTGGTAAACTACATCACGCAACTCTCAGGAAGAACCTCACTTACTTTCAACATCGCGGGGATATTCGCGAAGAATGAGATCATGAAAAGAAACGTCGCTGACCTGAACGTTGCCAACATGACTGATGAAGAACTTGTGAACAAATATCTGAACCGCCAGGTAGTGGGACAATTCGAAACCGGGACTCCACGCACCAAGCTTATCAGCTTCCTCAATCTTGATGTATCGAAATTCTCTTTCATGGTTCGCGGTACCTATTATGGAAAAGTGACCGAGCTGTCCACTTCTACTGATGGCGCTGGAAACTATTATGATCAAACCTTCAGCTCACAAGTGGTAACTGACCTCAGCATCGGTTACAAACTAAGTCCGAACATCAGGCTATCCGTTGGAGGAAATAACATCTTCGACAAATATCCTGACATCCTTCGTCCGGAAAACCAAGGGTTCTACCTCTACTCGAACAATCAGCAAGGATCTAACGGAGCCTACTATTATGGTCGCGTAATGTTCAACTTCTAATCAGAGAAAAATGAAAAGTGCATATAAGTTTGAAATTCTATTATTCGGAGTGATTTACCTCGCAGTGCTTATGTTCTTTGCCTCGTGCGAACAGGAAGAAGCACCGGTTAACCTCACTGTTGCGCCTGGCGGAGGTACTGCTACCACTTACAAGGCGTATACGGTAAGTGCAGAGACCGAGGATGATGTCTATGGTCGCATCGTGTTCTACAAGGACAACGCGAATCATACTCTCGTGCAGGTTGCACTTTACAATACTTCCGCTGAAACGGAATATGAAAGCACGCTTTTTAGCGGAGCCGTCGATGTTGCAGATCCTGCTGTCGCTGAGAGATTTTACAGCATCAACGGTGCGACTGGCGAGTTTGCTCCCAGCAAGTTCTTTGTTATTGCAGACAAGAACTTCTTCAGCGGGCTGAGTGATCTCGATGCGCACATCCGGATCATGTCGGGCGAGACCCTCATTTCATCCGGAAATGTCGGAAAGAACGCCACCCCGGTAGCAGAATCAGAATAATAATCAACCCATAATCCATATTCTAATAATGACAAAAACAAATTCCACCAGGAGAGAATGGCTGAAGACAACGGCGCTTTCCGCAGGTGCGCTGTTCACAGGCGCGGCACTTTCTACAGAAGCAAAAGCAAAGCCAGCCTTTGGTATGACTCCTTACAAAGGACACTATCACCTTCTGGAGAAATACCATCTTGCTCCGCCGGATCTTGAAAATATGAAGGCGCGCCTTCTGGCGAATGAGAATCCATGGGGTCCGTCGAAAAAAGCGATGGCTGCCATTGCCGCTGCGGCAAGTAAGGGAAACAGATATGTATACAGCAGCGCCATGAAGATGGTTGACCTACTCGCGGAAAAGGAAGGCGTACCTGCGGATCATATCCTGATTGCGCCTGGTTCCACGGATGTACTTGAAAAGGTTGCGTTCTCACTTTGTCGAGACGGAGGAAACGTAATCTCAGCGGATCCATCGTACATGTCACTGGTGAACACAGCGACGACGATCGGAGCAACCTGGAAGAACATCAAATTACGGGATGACTATGCGCATGATCTGTCTTCGATGGCCGATGCGATAGATTCAGGCACAAAACTGATCTACATTTGCAATCCGAACAACCCTACGGGTACCCTCACTCCTTCTGCGGATACGCGGGCGTTCATCCGGAAGGTTGCATCGAAAGTTCCTGTCTTTGTCGATGAAGCCTACCTGGAGTTACTGGATAATCCGGGAACAGAATCGGTGGTTGATACCATCAAGGAAGGACATGATGTGATTATCAGCAGAACCTTCTCCAAAATTCACGGAATGGCCGGCTTGCGGATAGGCTACATGGTTGCCAAGCCGGACCGTGTAAAGATGATCCAGAGTCTTGTCCGGACCGAAATGGGTATCAGCGTCACTTCGCTGGAAGGCGCCATGGCGAGTCTGAAAGACATCGAGTTTCAGGAATACACACGGACCAATAATAAGAAGAACCGCGAGTATGTTTTTTCTGAGCTGCAGAAAGCGGGCTTCAACCCGATACCATCCTACACGAGTTTTGTACTCTTTCCGATTGAGATGCCGACAGAATCACTCATGAAGAAGATGCTGGACAAGGGGGTTGGAATCAGAGGATACGAAATTCATGGAAAGCCATATGCACGCGTCAGTATTGGCACTATGGATGAGCTGAAGCTCTTCGTAAAAAGCATCAACAGTATTGTAAGCTAACCCTCCGCTTACACGCAGAATGCTCTCCCCGGGCCATAGGCCATACATGGGCTGAGGGAGGCATTCTGCTGCCTCACTTTTCAACCTGATAATCAAATGAGCTCAGCGATAACCAAAACCATTTCTTTAGTTATTCTCATTGGACTAGGATACTTTCTTCAGTCGAAGATCGCCAGCAAAGACCAGCGTGAAGGAATCAAGACACTCATTCTCAGCCTGGCGTTACCCGCGACAATCTTCATTGCGCTGTTACAAATAGATTTCCGGTCCGACCTGATCGTCATACCACTTTTTGCTTTGGCTTTCAACGTCATCATGCATCTGCTGATGGAGTATGCCCCCCTCAACACCATGTTCAGCCTTCAGGAAAATCAATACCGAACGCTGATTCTGCTCATCCCATCGCTCGCACCCGGATTGTCGTGTCTCCCCTTCATCATGGAATACAGTGGTCAGGGCCCCCTTGCTATGGCTGCACTGGCCGACGTGGGAAACAAGGTCTTTGTGCTTGTGATCTCTTACACCATAGCCATGCGCTGGTACTTTCAGACCCATCGCAACCAGGACTCCGGGCAGACATCGAAGGTGAAAAGCCTTATGATTTCACTACTTAACGAACCGGTAAACATTGTGATCGTTCTTGCCATCATTATGCTCGCCTTTGGATGGAACTATCAGTCGGTGCCGGAATTCGCGCAGCTGAGTATCGACAGACTGAGTATGATGATGACGCCGCTGATCCTTTTGTTCATTGGTATTTCCATCAAGCTGACCTGGGGCCAGTTCAAAACTATCATCGCGTTTCTGTTTTTCCGTTCGTCCATTGCTTTTGCATTAAGTGCTGCAATGTTGTTTTTCCTTCCGGTAAATGATCTAGCCACTGCGTTGCTTATTGTGGTGTTCCCCCAGAGTGCATGCAGCTTCTGGCCGTTCTCGCATATGGCAGCCGTTACAGCTTTAGAGCAGAAGTCTATGTTCCCGTCCAGGACGTTCGACCTGGAGTTCGCCATGAATGTGCTGGCCTGTTCTATGCCGTTCTCGGTAATGCTGATCTTGCTTGTTTATACTTCGGGTACGTTCTTCGCGCAACCATCGAATATTGTGGTAACCGCTGCGGCTTTGATGGCGGCGGCTATCGGAGTGGTGATCTTGTCCATGAGAACATCTGCTGCGTACAAGGGTGAAGCCGTAGAGTTGGATGAAGTGGGTGGAGAGAAGCAGAATGCTGCGTAAGAGACTCAGAAATCGACGCGCGAAGGCGCAGGGTGACGCGCTCATTGGAATTATTGGTATCCAGAATTTCTTCTCCACAATTAGCTTCCACTTCCGTGGTGGCCTGCGCCCCTCCCTAAAACCGTCATTCCGCGCTAACGAAATTCCGCTATGAAAAGCCTGCCGTTCCCGGGCGGAACCCAGTGCCTGACCATAATAGCAATAGAATACTGCAACCTCACCGTTCGAAAGAATCATCCACGACGAGGTAGAAACCACTCCATGATGATCACGGTAGATTGTCTGGGAAACTTTTCTTTGCAGAATTTACCACATCCAATGCAATGACCAAATTTACAAATGGAAGCGACATCATTTGTTTACATTCTCACGACCCGTCGTAACACGGCATTGTATTGTGGAGTAACGGGAGATTTAACTGCGCGCATGTGGGAGCATAAGAAGCAGCTGGAGCCCCAAAGCTTTGCAGCGCGATATAATATTACTAAACTCGTGTACTACGAAGGATTCGAAACGATTGATGAGGCGATCAGACGAGAAAAGGAAATCAAAGGAAAGTCGAGAAAATACAAAGAGAATCTGATTAGACAGATGAATCCGAATGGAAAGAGCTCGATCCAAAGTTGTGAATGAGTCGTCGCCTCTGATTTGCGCGTAGCCGAAGCGTCATGTAGTCCCAGAGTGGATGTATTTAATCAACCCCGATGTTGTTTCTTCAACGTTCACGTTCTATCTACGAAAATGCGCCTTCCAGTGATAGTAGCTTATCTGGTCAGGTACGGGGTCCCGCCCAGGAACAGTCCGTACTT
>JAEYXN010000322.1 GCA_023431285.1 Bacteroidota bacterium | reverse complement strand
CCTTAGGATTAAGAATGAAGTCGACGATATTAAAATTAGAATGATTTTTCTTTTTGAAGTAATCGCGAAATCCCCGTTCCTTTTCCAGAAGGTGAAGGGAATCCTGGATGTCTTCATCGATATGGAGGACGGCGAAAGTACCGGACCCGTTTTGCCCGATGTTCATCAACTCTGCCCCTACACGCCCGCTCTCATAAAGATTCTGTCCTATGAAGCTCATGGGGCTGACCTCCGGGATATTCGTGTTAAACAGAACATAGGGGATATCCTTGTCTTTGAACAATTGAAAAACGGGAAGGGACTCATGGTAGAAAATTGGTGCTGCGACCACTCCATCCGGTTCCGCTTTCAGTACTTTTTGAGCTGTTTTTGAAAACGACTCTTTGTCTAAAAGGTCGAAGAGGAACAGGTCGACAGTCACACCATATTGAGTCCACTCACTTTGTGCCAGCTTGATTCCTGAATCAGCCTGCTCCCAGTAAGGATCCATTGCAGGATCGGGGAACAGTACGGCGATGGTGTATTTCTTATTTGAACCAAGAGTTCTGGCAATCAGATTCGGCTTGTAGTCGATCTGTTCCATGACCGCTGTGATTTTTTTAAGCGCCTCCTCCGACACCCTCCCGCGATTATGAAGTACGCGGTCTACCGTTCCGGCTGATACCCCGGCTAAGCGGGCGATGTCCTTAATACGAATGTTTTTCCCCAATGTCATAGTCCAAAGAAAATGAATTTTGTTCTCTTCCAGCAAGCTGTGAAAAAAGCCCTCTAAATAATGTTTTCGCGCACATTGTGTGTGTGTGCGTACCCAAATATAGAAAAATCTTGTTTTTATTTCCCTGACCGGTTATTTTCAATGCAAATAAGGTAAGGCACCGAATGCGGAACTCCGGATCACTAGTAGTGAGGTGAACCAGAAAAAGGTCCGCGGCCTTTTGATCGTAGTTAGGATTGGGGTCCGGGAAACCGTCGTTAGGGCGGTTTCTTTTTTTTGCGAGCGTCGATAGATCACAAACAGAGAGCCGTCCTTATACCTACCGGTTCTCCTTTAGTGCCTACTTAGCCACATCGTAGTTCTTCTTCTTTCAGGGTGAAACTTCCCGGTCGGCGGTGGTCCAGCTGTTATACGCCTGATGATTTCGCAGGCAAGGATTCGTTATGCATTCCAGAGGCGTTTAGTTTCCGGGATACTGTCACAGCAGAAATGCAGGTCGACTCTTTGTGGGGTGCATTCACCGCTCCACTTAGCAAGGTATCGACACCCGCCGCGACGCGCACCGCAGATTGAGAGCCCGGCTTCAATAAGAAACGGTTTTCAACTCCATTAACATTCTTTTGTTGATTCTACGAGCATCATCTGCGAGGGATAAAACGCTCCTTGAAAAGTTCAACAGGCAAGCGGTGGATTTCTTTCGGCTTGCGCACAATTATAGGTATTCTCTCCAAAACGTGCGCAGTGGGAAAAGACAGTCAGGGAAGAGAAAGACTGGAAGGGAACTCCCGTGATCCAAGGGAGGGAGAAGATGGATTTCAGATTGCAAAGGTTTATAATGTTTCAGGCATTCCCGATATATTCTTATTGACGCGCAAGGTAAGGTCGTGGGGGCAAGCGCTTCGCGGCCTTCTTCCGGAGATATCATATATGAAAAAATCAGGCGGGCTCTCTTGGTGCTAATCCCGGACTTCTGATCTGGTTCAGTAGCATTCCACTTTGTTCTCGTTCAATTTTTATTGCATGTATGAAATCACGCGGTTGTTAACCTTTCGCTGGTGATCGTCTGCTTTATATTTGTGAAAAACCCCTTGACCCTTGCAGCCGATCGTAATCGTTTTTTTTGCCGCGATCCTTATTCAGAGCATTTATTTTTTAGTGTTCACTATTGCCCTGGGCCGAAAGAAAGTTCGGGTGGGAGGAGAGTCACAACATTCCGCAAAGCCAGTTTCCATTCTGATTTGCGCGCACGATGAAGAGCAGAATCTTCGGGAACTCATCCCGTTGTTGTTAAAACAGAATCATAGCGAATTTGAAATAATTGTCATTAACGACAGAAGTAATGACAACACCTATGACTTTCTACTCGAGACCAGTCGCATTGATTCAAGGGTCCGCATGGTTCATGTAGATCGGATCCCGCCACACGTCAATGGAAAAAAGTACAGCCTTACACTTGGGATCAAAGCTGCGAAGTATGATCTCCTTTTGCTAACCGATGCAGATTGCCGGCCAGAAGGGGATGGATGGATCACTTCTATGAGTGAAGCCTTCGAGGAGAAGACACAATTTGTGCTCGGGTTTTCACCCTACACTAAAACGAAAGGTTTGTTGAATCTTTTCATCCGTTTTGAATCTCTTTTAACTGCCTTACAGTATTGTTCTTTCGCGCTCCTGAGAAGTCCTTACATGGGCGTGGGAAGAAATCTTGCTTACAGGAAATCATTTTTTCTTGCCGGGAAGGGATTTCATGAGTTCATGAATGTTACGGGAGGTGACGATGACCTCTATGTGAACCGTCACGCGAACAGTTCGAATACCGCATTGGTTGTAAACAAGGAGTCTACTATCCACACGTTCTCTGAGGAAACCCTCGGTGCGTTCATCCGACAGAAGCAGAGACATCTTTCAGTGGGCAAGCTCTATAAGCGCAAGCACAGATTCTGGCTTGGACTTTTCATGATGACTTGGCTGGTCTCATGGGTTTTATTGGTGCCGGCCTGGCTGTTCTCGCCAATCCCATGGGTAGTCGGTGCTGCAATGCTCGTACGGACACTTTTGCTGATCGTCGCTTTCAGCAATGCTCTTCGACGGTTTGAGCACAAGTTTGAGTTGTGGACGCTTCCAATTTTAGATTTTCTATTTTCGATTTACTATCTTACCACCGGCGTCCTGACTCTGGGCTCCAAAGAAGTAAGATGGAAGAATTAGAAGAAAGCAGGTTCTCATCCAAAGCTATGGAGGATTTCCGCCTGATCGACATGGCGGTCAATGGCGATGACACGGCTTTTGCGAAACTGCTTCAACGTTATAAACGTCCGGTCTATCATATGATCCTGAAAATGGTCCGCAATGTCGATGACGCGGAAGATCTGACGATCGAATCCTTTGCCAAAGCTTTTCGCTCACTCCACCGTTTCAAGAAGGACTTCACGTTCAGCACGTGGCTGTTCCGTATCGCAACGAATAACACGATCGATTTTATCCGGAAGAAGAAGCTCAATACGATGAGTATTGACAATACCTTTACCGATGACGATGGACAGTCTGTGTCTATCGATGTGGAGGACTTCAATCTTGATCCGCAGGAGGAGGCGATCAAGATTCAGAAAGCAGAACTTGTTCAGGTTTTCGTCGATAAGCTTCCGCCGAAGTATCAGAAGCTGGTCCGCCTGAGATATTTCAGTGAGCTTTCTTACGAGGAAATTGCCGAAGAACTTGACGCACCTCTTGGAACAGTGAAGGCTCAGCTTCACCGCGCGCGGGAACTCATGTTCGAAATGGTTAAAAACAAGCGCGATCATATCTGATCTTCCCTCGTGGTGACCGCCGACATCATCTTTCATTACTTTCCTTCACTTTCGGATAAGCAGAAACAGCAATTCGAAGCTCTGTTTCAACTTTATTCCGACTGGAACGACAAGATCAATGTGGTTTCCAGGAAAGACATCGAGAACCTTTATATAAATCACGTCCTCCATTCTCTTGGGATTGCGACCGTTATACAGTTCCGGAAAGGTGCGCATATCCTGGACGTTGGTACGGGCGGAGGATTTCCCGGAATACCCCTTGCCATCCTTTTTCCGGAAGCCCGTTTCCATCTCATTGATTCCATCGGAAAGAAAATCACGGTAGTCAATGGCGTGGCAAACTCCCTGGGATTGACGAATGTTAAAGGAGAACAGATTCGCGCAGAGCAAGTCAAAGGCGAGTACGACTTTATTGTGAGTCGTGCAGTCACGCGCATCCGCGAATTTCATTCGTGGATAAAGGGGAAAGTAAAAAAGACCTCAGTGCATTCTGTCTCCAATGGAATCCTTTACCTCAAAGGCGGAGACCTCGCGGAAGAATTGAACGAATTAAGAAAGCCTTATAGGCTGTATGATCTGTCTGAGTCTTTCAAAGAGGAGTTCTTTGAAACGAAGAAGGTAGTACACATACCGTTGTAGCTTCAGTCTACTGAAGCATCTGCAACATCACAGCTCTTGTTTTTTCCTTTAACGAATTGATGCTGTCTGTGTCGAGACCGGCAGTTCTGATTTCGTCACCTACATAAATCCTGATCACACCCGGCTTGAGGTTTATTGTCCCGGGAGGCATCAGTAGTCCAGCGCCCTTCACCACCATAGGCAGAATAGGTTGTTGTGTATCGACTGCAATTCGAAACGCTCCATCGTGGAAAGGCTGGAGAAGATCCTTGCTTCTGTTTTGTGTTCCCTCGACAAAGATCAAAATAGATATACCGTCCAGGAGAATCTGTTTTAACCTGTCCATACTCTTTTTCCGGCTCTGACTACTTGAACGATCAACGATGACCGTCGCAGATCGAGCAATCCAACCGAAGATGGGAATCTTCAATAGTTCCTTTTTCGCCAGTGGCCTGAACTGTCCAGGGATGATCATACGGATTCCGGGCAAGTCGAGAAATGAAGTATGGTTACTTACATAGATGTAAGCTTTCTTTCTGTCGATCTTTTCGCGACCGTAGAATTCATATCGGATGAAAGTTAGTTTACTGAAGATCCAGCTCCAGATAAACAAAAAGAAATAACCTACGCGGCCAAGTCCAAAAAAGAAAGGAAGAGTGAGGCCGGGAAGGAAGATGATCATAAACACCGTGAAGACGATCCCCACCCAGATGATGTAAAGCAGCTGAAAAAATGATCGAACGAATTTCAAGAGCTTAGATTAAGCCGAAAGTTCTTAAAAGTTGGGCAAGTTGCCAAAAGGGATATTACACTGCGCCGGGGAAATATTTGTCGAGCACTTTTCTGAAAACATCCAGGTTGAAGGGCTTGACAAGATGTTCGTCCATCCCGGCGTCGAGGATCTCCTGGGTATGTTCATCGGACGCGTAGGTGGTAAGGGCGAAGATAGGCACATGTCTTACCGCGCTTTCAACTTCCACATCACGTATCCACCGTGTTGCATCGAGACCGTCCTGCTCTGGCATACGTATGTCCATTAATACAAAATCGAATACGTCGGCCTTGATCGCTTTCACCGCCTCGACTCCATTCTGAGCAACCACAGTTGGTATGCCGATAGATTCGAGGCTGGCTTTGATCACAGACTGGATCACACGATCGTCTTCGACGACAAGAGCTTTCAATCCTTGAGTGGGCTTCATAGTACGTTATCCCAAGTTAATATTTTGTTTCTGCAGTTTTAAGTTTTCGGCAGAATGCATTGCCATCTCACCGAACGGGTGGTTTATTCAAAGGAGAAACTGTCCGGAGAAAACGGCTTAGAGGTTGTCGAACCAAGGCTTGCGACGCTCCAGTTTGAGATCCTGCAGAATAGATGCTTTAACAGCAATCACAAAAAAGTATGATTGAAATCTTCCGAATGGGGTCCAGTTAAGATTCATTGTCCAGCAATGGAGGTCGCGCGAAATACCGAGGTTGGTTTGAGTGAAAGCTTTGCTCTGGAAGTCATATCCACTGGCGTACGTGATCTTCCATTTTTCTGAGATTGAAACGTTTCCAGAAGCCTGCAATGCCTGTACGAACTCCGGTTTTGCATTCAGCGGATTAGAGTAGCGCAAGTTAAATCCTAAGTTCATCTCCCATGGAATTTCGAAGTCGACATAAACATCCGGATTCGCCAGCAAGTACTCTTTCTCATGCTCCGGCAGATCCGACTTTGCAATCTTTTCCCTGCTTGAATTCTGTTTATTGCGTCCCTTTGGGTTGAGGTTTGTGCTCAGGTTCAGCGTGGCGGATGTAATACGACCCAGCTGTCCATTCTTCCAGGCCAACGTATTTTTGCGGACCTCTCGTCCTTCTTCGATGCCAATGAAATACGGATCCAGCGTTGCTCCGAAATTCATGTTGATCAGGTTGTCAAGGATGTTTGTGTTCGCTGACAGGTTGATGTTTGAAAGGTTGAATTCTTCAGCTTCAAAATTGTAACTGCTGTTTATAGAAAGGTTGTTGAGCAACATGACCTTGCGCGCAATTGAGTCGTTTGCATTTTTTACTTTCATTTCGACGTTGTTCCCGATTCCAAATCCCATGGACCGGCTTTTGCCCGTTGTTGATCCTCCGTATACTGAGCCCTCATGAACAGAGCGATAAACTTTTCTTCCGGTGTTGTCTACGAATTCTTCGAAGTATTTGCTGCGATCAGGAACGGCATCCACTCCAGGGGAACTGAACGTTGTGAAGTCAGGAGTGTAACCGAAGGAAACGGTGGGATTCATCACGTGGCGGATTGCCTTAACGCGACGGTTCGGATTTTTGACAAGGTACATCCCATAAAGGCGGGTGGTCAATCCCACACTTGTGCTGTAGTTGGCAATGCGGGAGAAGTCTTTCAAAACTTCTTTCTGATAAATATTCCCATCCGCGTCCATATCCCAATCGATACGTTCACCATACCACTTCTCTTCATAATTTACGGAAGGAGAGATAGTCAGGTGTTTGAGGGCCTTGAAAGAAAAGGATACAGGGATAGAGTGGCGCACACCTTTCCGGCCGTTTTCAATGAATCTCCCCAGGTTGTCGAATGTAAAAGCAGCGATGCTATCCTGATTTTCGTTTTGACCAATGCGACCCACGTTGTTGGTGATCCTGTTCGAAGCGTTCATTGTATAGGCCACTGAGAGATTGTCCAGAGCGCCGGCCTCCCCGGTTTTTTTCTGGAACGGATAAAGGTTGGTCATGTTCACGGAAAGGCTGGGCAACTGCAGGTCTACCTGCCGGGTCTGCAAGTCCTGATTGTGGCTCACATTCAAGCCCATTGAAAACGGAGTTCCGGAGAACCGTTTGCTATAGGATACATTCGATGAAAGTTTCGCAGTGATAGCGTTCAATGAAGAAGTGTAGAGATCAGTGCCGTTGCCGTATACCAGATTGTTGTTCTTGTTGAAAGTGGCAGTAGCTGCGTTGACCGACGCGGCGAATCGGCCTGTACCCTTTGATTGCGGAGAGTGGCTCCAGGTTAGGCGGAAGTCGCGGGTGTCGTTCGTTGTTTCAATCTTATCATCAGAGTCGGGATTCTTCGAGTACGAAAAGTTAACGGCCCCGTTGTACGCATAACGTTTCATATAATTTGAGCTGGCGTTCAAAGCGTGACCCCCTCGGGAATAAATATCTCCTGTGACAGTAAGCTTGACATACTCACTTATGTCAAAGAAATAGCCTCCACCCCTGAGGTTGAATCCGCGTCGCTTCTCTTCACCGAAAGAAGGGAAGATGATTCCGGAAGTGGCCTCTTGTTTAGCCGGAAACATTCCGAACAAAAATGCCGCAGGCAATGGGATGTCATTGAATTCCAGGTAAAACGGCCCGGAGACGATCTTGTCATCCGGGATCGCTTTTGTTTTTGTTGACTTTATCCGGAAGTGCGGATGCTCCAGGTTACAGGTTGTATAACTGTTATTAATACTAAGAATCTCGTTCTTTTCGTTTTTGAAGGCCGCGTTGGCGTGCAGAAACCCGTCGCCCTGTTTTGTCACCACTTCACTGATGCGTGCGCGTCGTGTCTTGAAATTGTAAATGATATCTTTGGTTTCATAGACCTCCGCCCCGTTCTTAAAGATGGGGTATCCAACGCGGGCGCCGGTTGAGTCCCGTATCCCGTTTGCAGTAAGGGTGTTGTTCCCATAATCGATGATGATCTCTTCGGCTTCAAGTTCTACATCACCGTATACGATTTTTGCGTTGCCGTAGAGCCAGATCATCTTTCCGTCTACGCTTGCGCGGATGGAGTCTCGGGCGGTATAATTGATTGTTGTTTCGATATCTCCTTTTGTCGGAGGCGGCTTAACAATGGTATCACTTTTGATAAGACCTCCGGTGGCAAGGGAGTCGGTATTTTGAAGTTGGGCGGTGTCGGCGGGGATAATGTCATCGCGTTCCTGCGCGGAAAGCCTGGAAACGGAGAGAAGAGCAAAGCAAAGGATTAAGAAAAAATTCCGCACGGATGCCGGGTTGAAAATCAGTTCTTTAGGTTTAACTAAAAAATTCACAATTTGCGTAAAGTTATTGCAAATACTCAGAACATTGAAAGGACCGTGAGGAATATAGGACTATCGGCGTTATTTTTAGCAATAACCTTGCTAAACTCTTCCAGCACTACTATCACCCCTAAAGAGTCTAAGGTTGACGTCGTTGTCATTGATGCGGGACATGGCGGAAAGGACAACGGGACAAGCGGGAAAATCATTAAGGAGAAAGACCTGGCGCTTAAGATCGCGCTGAAGGTTGGTAATTACATCGAAAAAAACATTCCCGGAGTAAAGGTAATCTACACCAGGAAGGATGACCGGTACCTCCCGTTAGATGAGCGCGCCGACATCGCCAATAAAGCAAAGGCAGACTTATTTATTTGTATCCATGCCAATGCGAATAAGAATGCGCGGGCGTTTGGCACGGAAACCTATGTGATGGGGCTTCATGTTGATGACAACAACTTATCGGTCGCGAAACGCGAAAACTCTGTGATTCTCCTCGATGAAAATTATCAGGAACGATACGAGGGATTCGATCCGAACAGTCCTGAATCTTACATTCTTTTTACGCTGACTCAAAGCGCGTATCAGTCCAGCAGCCTGAGTTTTGCCCAGAAAGTGGAAGACCAGTTTAGTAAGCGGGTTGGCAGGGTTAGCCGCGGCGTCAAGCAAGCTGGATTCCTCGTATTGTGGAGGACTACCATGCCAAGTGTCTTAATTGAAACCGGATTTTTGTCAAACTCTCCCGAAGAGAAGTTTCTTGCCACGGAGGAGGGTCAGGACCTTATTGCATCCGGAATTTACCGGGCATTTAAGGAATACAAAGCCGAGGTTGAGTCGATCCATTGACAGACATTAGTTCCCCTATTTTCGACATTCTATAATACTATAATTATATTTACCCGGACAATAGTGCGAACGCATCGGGTGGCGCAACGCCTTTCGAAAAGCCTCGAACTTCAGAAATAAGTGAGTAAAATGAATTTATCCCGGGAATTCAAGGTGGGCCTTTTCATGGTGGCCGCAATAACGTTATTGTATTTTGGGTTCAACTTCCTAAAGGGTATTGACTTCTTTTCCACAACCAACAAGTACTATACAATATACTCAAACGTCGATGGGCTCACGGAGTCGAACCAGATTCTGCTAAACGGCTATGCGGTGGGACGTGTGAGCGATATACAAATCCAGCAAAGCAAAAATCGTGTAGTGGTAGAGTTAGATATTGATTCAGACATCATCGTAACAAAATCTTCGATTGCAATCCTGAATGGTGAACTGCTGGGTGGACGTTTTATCCAAATGAATATCAAACCAGACGGCACTATTCTTAAACCTAAGGACACCCTTCGTTCTGATGTCGCGAAAGGATTGATGGACCTTTTTACAGAGAATGCCGAACCAGTATCTGAAAACCTTCAGACTACTTTGAAGAAGCTGAATATAGTTCTCGACAACCTGAATGCGAACTCACAACGCCTGGATACTGTCTTCAAAGGTCTGCAGCCTACTCCTGGCCTTTTGAATAAAACATTATCTTCAGCAAACGCAAACATCAATGAGTTGTCGAACAGTTTTCAGTCGGTCGCGGGCAACCTCAACAAGAGTCTTGATGATCTGAAGCCTACGTTGGCGAACTTCAGAAGCCTTAGCGATTCACTTAAGGAGATGGAACTTGCCGCCACGCTACAAAAAGCGCAACAGAGCTTGAATAAGCTTACACAGACCTTGAACCTGT
>JAEYXN010000222.1 GCA_023431285.1 Bacteroidota bacterium | reverse complement strand
CGGCTGGTCCCCTTCAGGGCCAGGGTGAGCGGGGGAGATAATTTCTTCAGGTATGTGAATTAAGGGAAACGCAGAGACGCAGAGACGCAGAGGAAACGCGGAGTCTATTAAATGCAGGGGGAAACATAGGAGACGCAGGGACGCGGAGGGAAATGCAGAGAAATCTATTTATTGCTTCGCACTAAATGAGCGATGTAAAAAAAAGAAACCCCGGCGTCCCCGGGGTCCAATCCTTCGGAAATTCTTTTCATTAACCTATTATGAAGAAATTTCTACTCTTAAGATGAAGGACTTGTATTCAAAGTTTTGGAAACAACTACGAAAAAACATCACGCATTATGGTGGATTTAACACCTAGGCACTGAGCATAATCTGATTTAGTCCGCCAGGACTAAATGCGCGGTACGCTGCGTCTTTGCGCCTCTGCGTTGAAAAATTCTAAGATGAGCAAGACACTCATCTAAATTAATAACACACAACCGGCAGCCCGGCCGACTGGCAGCCCAGACCGACTATATCAGTCGATCCTGCGTAGCCTTCGCTATCGCCTCAGACTTGCTATTCACCTGCAGCTTCGAATAAATATTCTTGATATGAGTCTTCGCGGTTTCTTTAGAGATGAACAACTCTTCAGATATCTGAGTGTAAGTCTTTCCCTCAGCAATGAGCTGGAGGATCTCTGTTTCCCTTTTGGTTAACGGCGAGTTGGGATTCACATGAAAGTTATCAATCACCATCCTGGCAATCTTACTGCTCATAGGCGCCCCACCCTTCACGATCTCCTCCAGCGCAGTAAGCAACTCAAGGTAGTTCGCACTCTTCGTGATGTAGCCAGAGGCTCCTGCCTTCAACGCCTCAAAGACAAGCTCGCTATCTTCATACACCGACACCATGATGATATCCGTATGCGGAGCCTTCTCCTTAATGATCTTCGTCCCCTGTATACCGTTGATTCCCGGCAGCTCAATGTCCATGAGAATGATCTCTGCCTTGTCACGTGAAAGGTTATCAATCGCATCCTCACATTTCGCATAGGCGTTCACCACCATAAACTTCTGTGAGCTGTTCACAATCAAGCTAAAGCTGTTGCGTATCTCCTGATCATCTTCAACGATCAGTACCCGCTTTTTAAAAGGTAAGGCCATATTGAACTGTTTTTGATTTGGAAAACTGTATGTACACTTTCGTTCCTCCCGAAATTGAGCTCTCTATTCCGAGACCTACATTGATTCTCTCAGCACGCTCTCTGATGTTCTTCAATCCGCCATCGTGATCGCATTTCCTTCCCGAATCGAAACCAATCCCATCGTCTTCGAGACAGATCTCGAAACCATCGCTTGTAGGTTTCAATGAAAGCGTCACATTCTCCGCGTGTGAATACTTGAAAGCGTTCGTCATCGCTTCCTTGAATATCAGGTTAGCTTCACGACTGAATCCATACGGAAGCCTGATCGGTTCTCTTACATTATTGATCGCGCGGAATTTGATATTCTTCTCTTCGAAGATCTTCTCACCGAAATCACGAATATGAATGAACAACTTCGACAACTCATCGTTCCCTGGATCGATCGACCAGATGAAATCGCGCGTCCCTGAATACAGATACTTCGCAGACTCTTCGACCTTTGTGTAAAGATCATTAGTGTGGGCATTGCCGTTGTGACCGTTCATCTTCAACAAACTCACATAATTGATAATCCGCGAAAGCTGGTTACCCATCTCATCGTGAAAGTCACGCGCGATGTCCTTCCGTACAGTATCCTGTTCCTTCATTCTGATCTTCTGCAACATCACCACATGGCGGACACGCTGACGCACCCTTAAGTAAAGAATCAGCGCGATCACTCCGGCTGCAATGATGACCATCACCAGAAGGAATTCTGTCTTCGCATAGAATGGCATCTGGATCTCGAAATCATAATTCAACGGATTACTGCTCCACCCACCTCTTGAATCAGTACTCTGCACAAGGAACGTGTACTCACCCGGCGGAAGATTACTATAAGTGACTTCTGATGAGGACGAGGGTTTCGACCAGGTCTTGTCAAAACCCTGAAGCATATATCTGAACTTCATCGACTTTCTCCCGCGCTTATCCACACGGTTGAATTTGAAAGTGATGTGATTCATCTCTGGTGGAAGAGCAAGCCCTTGCGGAATATTAAAAAATCCTGCGTAACCCTTTGAGTATTCACCGAGTGATCGTTCACCATAAAACACCTGCACCTCAGTGAGGTGAAGAGGAAAAGCATTCTCGCGCTCAGGAGGATCGTTGAACTGATAAAGTCCGTCGATCAGTCCGAATATCTTGTTTCCTTCAAAAAAGAAATATGCGCTCTGGTTCGTTTCAACACCTGTGAGTCCGTTCTCATAATCGTAATGCAAATGCTCAATCAATTGAAGATCATTATCAATACGGATTTTGGTGATCCCTTTCTCGGTGCCTACCCACAGATCATCGTTTTCATCTGGAGCAGTGAAGTAGATAAAGTCGGAAGCAAGCCCATCGGAGCTGGTGATCACTTTACTATTACCGGACTTGGGATTATAGATCACCAGCCCTGCACCACCGGTACTTAGCAACAGCAATGAATCACGATAGTCCTGGATAGAAAGCACCGAAGTGTTGGAGATGCCTGCTTTCAGATTAGTCACTTGTCCATCGACGATGGTTCCAAGTCCAAACTCATCGCCGAAGAACAGGCGATTGTATTGGGTTGAATGAAACATCGACATGCAGGTGTTTGCACGCATCCCGTCATCGACTGAATAAATTCTATCTCCCAGCGAATCACGATAAAGAATGCCCCGGCCCGGCATCGACAACCACATACCACGATCAGAGAATTTAACATTCACCAGGCCGGCCTGCCATTTTCCGAAGGTAAATGTCTCCCAGTCGATATCGTCAGTCTCAGGATTGTATTTACCAAGACCATTCGCCCCTGCGAAATAAACCTCACCTTTCGGAGATTCCGCGATCGCGAACACTGAATTCTTCATCGGCTCTTTCTCCGAATAAAATAGTTTCACCTTGCCTTTCTTGATCCGGAACAAACCTTTGGTCATGGTGCCAACCCACATCGCTTTTTCTGAATCTCTGAAGATCGACATCACACTGGTCATCTTGTCTGATCCGCAGCGATCAAAATCCTGCACGAAATGTTTGAACAGTCCGTTTCCATTGGATCCAAGCCAGGTGTTTCCTTCGGAGTCTGTGATCAGACTGGTGACCTCCACGTCACGGAACACAGTGTCGGCCTTGAGCTTCCCTTTTACAAATCGCTCCCGCAGAAACACGTTACCTTGAAATGTCCAAAACGCATCCTGCGCACTGTCATAAAACACAATCGGATTGGTAACAGCAAGTTCTTCTTTCTCAAGAACACGCTTCTCCAGGTTCACTGACCGGAACCCCTTCTCTGTCTGAAGCCAGATGCGTCCGTTACGAACAAAGGTGCGAGATATGTTACTCAACTCTTCATTGAAGTTGATGAAGAAGGATTCGCTTCCACGGCGTACGTAAAACCTCCTCAAGTCAAGACAAAAGACCAGCTCTTTCCCTGGTGCTTCGCGCACAAAGGAGATCAACGGTGGACGCTGCCCATCCTTTGCAGGAAGAATGGGACGACTCCAGTAGTAAACGCTGTCATTAAAAATCTTTCCGATGTTGCCGGGAGAAGACATGAAGAACAGAGTGTCGCCAAGCTCAAACATTCTGCGGAGGCGCGTCATGTTTTCAGGATCTCCAGGCTGTTCGAATTTTCTGAAATGTGAGCCGTCGAACCTGGTGATTCCTCTTGGATGCATGATCCACAGGTTATCCTTCGCATCGATATTGAGATGTGTCACAACGTTGCTTTGAAGTCCGTCCAGTGTAGTGTACACGCGGAAAGAAGCGCCATCGAAACGTGCCAGACCACCGCCTTCTGTTCCGATCCACAGATAACCTGTTTTGTCTTCGATGATGCTGCGCACCTGCGACTGCGGGAGGCCATCCACCGCCTTATAATTGCGCAGTGAGTAATGGTAAGGCTGCGAAGAGGCATCGAAGCCCATTACAACAAAAACCACGATAATGATGACAACACGCAAAGGCATACTCATCGCAAAGTAGAGGATTAAACCTTCTTACGTAATACCGCGGGTTGCGGGATTATGAATTACACAGAAGGCGAAAACCCGCCGGTAACGATGTGCCGGCGATGGGGAAAAGCAGATTTTCTCTTTTGTATGTTCCTGATCATCAGTATACTCCTTAAGACCTGAAACGCCCCGGTTATTATCACTGTGACTTCCCGCCGAAATGCGTATTATGATACTGTAATTCGTTACCATGTCAGATGAGGAGATAAAACATGAGTTCGAGATTCTGCGAAGGGCGAGGAACGATCCGAAAGCCTTCGGGGTGTTGTACGAGAAGCACTACGACCGGATCTTCAACTACATCTACCGCCAGACCGACGATGAAGACCTTACCGCCGACCTGTGCTCTCAGACGTTCCTCATTGCGCTCAAAAATCTTGAGAAATATGAATTCAGAGGAGTTCCCTATTCGGCCTGGCTATACAAGATTGCGAGCAATGAGGTGAACAAACATTATCGTCAGAAGAAGCGCGACAAGGTTTTTAGTTTGGAAGAGGTGCGTGTGCGGGAGCTTTTCGAGATGGCGAATGAGAACTGGGATGAGGAGCTCATCCAGCAGCTGCTACGGTTTCTGAAGCAACTTCCTACGGAAATGCTCGAGGTGCTGGAGCTCAGGTTCTTTGAAGACAAGGATTTTCGCGAGATTGCTTTCATTCTCGATATCACCGAAAGTGGCGCCAAGATGCGCACCTATCGCGCTCTGGACAGGTTGCGGAAAAATTTTAATTTACGGATCAAGTACGATGGGAAGGAATGAAATACGTTTGAGAAGACAGTCTATGAGCTCCGGGAGGATTGCGCAACACCGGAACTATGGGGAGCTCATGGCCCGTCATGACAAGGAGGTTCGCATTAAACGCATTATTAAACTGTTCACCTACTTCCTGATCATTGCTTTTATCGTTATTCTGTACTTCATTGTAAGACGCGCGGAGACCCGGCAGGCCCCTGCCCCCAAGACACCAAGTGGCGCTGTCAGCTATCAATCCCCCGCCCCCGATTTCTTTCCGGAGGCATAAAAAAATCATTGCAAAAGCATACATACGCCTTAGTTGCGCCTTATCAACGCCTTATCAAAGCCTTAGTTAAGCCTTCTATAGGGATAAGGATTAAGTACGGATATTGGTAGCTGAAAGGGTGTGTAATCTAAAGATTGGGTGTGCCTGATTTGGCGGGAAGGGCAGCCGGAGCGCCTGGCTGCAGGACAGTCGGTAAGGGAATATACAAGTGAGATGTTCGTACTGCTCCTCCAGGGGATAGCGGCGTCGCATCGGAAGACGGTAGATCAATCAGGCATTATTTATCCGTGGGCCCGGCTTCCTGGGCGCATCCCGGGGTGCAAAAGCATAGATCAAGCATAGCTACAGCATATTATCCACGTACTGAATCCCTCTTAAATCTATCTTCCATCCCTTGTAACACCGCCTCTATAGGGATGGGCTAATGACGGGCGATGCCGGGACGGATGTTAAGGGGTGGGGGAATGGAGTATGCTTTTGAACGGGTGTAGTCTCGTCAGCCGGTCGGCCTGTCGGCTGGGCTGCCGGTTGGGTATCCTCAAACGGATGGGTCTACCTCCTCTCCAGGGGGCCTTTAGGCCTAAACGCATCTCCCACGAAGAGTTACATATCTATGGGGATCTCCCCAACCGGCCGCCTGTCAGACCGGCCGACCGGCACACTGACCCACCGGCAGCCCGGCTGACCATTCCCCGCTAATCATTTCGCTCACTTTTTCCTATCTTATCCCGCCTTTAATAAAATTCACTAATGAAGAAACTCCTACCCTTTCTCAGTCTGGCCCTCGTGGTCGCATGTAAAACTTCAGATACCAAAACAACAGTGGACAATAGTAAAATCGGAACAATCGAAAGACTCGATCCCGCAGTGGATAAGATTCTTGGAAAAGAACCTCAGATGGATATCCTTGGCGAAGGATACAAATGGAGCGAAGGCCCCGTGTGGGTGGAGTCTGAAAAGATGCTTCTGTTTTCTGATGTCCCGGCAAACACTATCTACAAGTGGACTGAAGAAAAAGGGGTGGAACAATACCTCACTCCCTCAGGCTTTACAGGTACCGGCGAATATTCGCGCGAGCCCGGTAGCAATGGATTGACTTTGTCTCCTGACAACAAACTGGTGATGTGCCAGCATGGTGACCGCCAAGTGGCTCTCATGGACGCACCATTCGATGCGCCCGCTCCGAACTTTGTAAAGCTCGCTGACAATTACCAGGGCAAGAAGTTCAGTAGCCCTAATGACGTGGTTTTCCGCAGCAATGGCGATCTGTTCTTTACTGATCCTCCATACGGACTGCCCAAACAAGCTGAAGATCCTACGAAGGAGCTCCCTTTTAATGGCGTGTTCAAAGTTGTCAACGGTGAGGCTACACTGATTGTTGATTCCCTGACTCGGCCCAACGGACTTGCATTCATGAAAGGTGAAAAAACGTTATTGGTTGCAAACTCCGACCCCGGCAAAGCCATATGGTATGCATTCGACCTCGATGAAAACGACGCAGTCACCAACAGCAGAATTTTCTTCGATGCTACACCAAACGTTAAGGCAGGCGAAAGAGGTTTACCCGACGGATTCCGTGTCGACACCAATGGTAATGTTTACGCTTCCGGTCCCGGCGGCATCTGGATCTTCGATAGCAACGCCAAGCCTATTGGACGGATCAAACTAAATCAACCTGCTTCGAATTGTGCATTGTCTGCCGATGAGAAGACGTTGTACATCACGAATAACATGTATCTGGTGAGAGTGAAGCTCAGAGATTGAGGGGCGTGTAGCAAGTAGCAGGTAGCAGGTAGCAGGTAGCAAGTAGCAGGTAGCAGGTAGCA
>JAEYXN010000255.1 GCA_023431285.1 Bacteroidota bacterium | reverse complement strand
ACGTTACGACTCCCCTTCCTCGGACCTTGCGCGTACACTTTTCCAGAGTGATAGTATTCCACAAAGGTTCCATGATCATCATCGTAATCAATTGTGCCTTTCGTCACACCATCTTCGAAGTAAGACTTCCACGGACCAGTGCGTTTGTTGTTCTTGTATTCTCCCACTTCTTTCACCTGGCCATTCTCATAATAGGTTTTCCACTCCCCTTCACGATTCTTACCATAGATAATTCCCTCCATGCTTTTCCTGCCGTTCTCAAAGAAGTATTCCCACAAACCATAGTTGGCGCCCTTGAATAAGATGCCTCGCATCTTCAGAGCCCCTGTTTCATAATAGAATTCCCAGACCCCACTGGTTTCATTTTCGGTAAACTGACCTTTCGATTCGATCTTTCCATTCACGAAGTAGGAAATGTATTTCCCATGGAGAACGTTACGCACGGTATCCCTTACATGATAAACCTCTTTCAGGTTTTTCTTCTCAGGATCGTGATACGAATGGCGGATGATCCCCTGAGCAGATGCAGCAAAGGATAACAAAAGGATAGTCAGAAACGAAAAAAGTATTCGCACACCCCGGGAGCTTAAGAACTCTAAGATAATCAATTCCACGGCTTTTTCCCGGAACGAATTGGCCTTAAAGGCATATGCGCTCTGACTATGATAATGCTTTTACAACGGCGGCCTTACCCCATTCTGCTTTTTCCGGTTCAGACCAAAGTTCAGGGAAGAACATGATTCGTTGAAAACGCGGAGGAAGATATTTCTGCCAGTTCGTTCCTCCTGTCGCAGGAATGTTATCAGGAGTACGGCTAAGATACTGTCCCGACGATTTCAAATGCGCGAGACGCCACAACACATTTGCCATCATATCATATTCACGGAGTTTCTGAACGATCTCTTCTCTTCGTGGTGAGTTTGTAAAATGGCGATTGAATATCTGATGAAGATTAGTGTCTCTGAACTTGACACCGGCTTCATGAAAATCATTCATGTACTTCTCTTCAAACTGCTGAAGCGTCAGTGTCTTTTTTCCAGTAGCCAGTTCGGTAGCGCCACTTTTCCAATAAAGCTTGTCGACCTTTGCAGCGATGTCGGCATCACGAAGCTGATCGCGCTCCGCTATATTCACCAGGTTGATCATTTCTGTTGAACCGATCTCGATCAGACGATATTGTGCCGATTGAAATCCGCTTGCCGGAAGCAGAGCCATTCGAAACTTCAGGAACTGCTCCTTCTCCATTCCGTGAACCATGATATCGAAAGAGTTTTCAAGGTTCTGGAAGTAGCGAGTGATACGGGTGATCCTGTCCAGGAAAAAATCTTCATTGATATCAGTCTTGTCCGCAATCTGATGAAGCTCATTCAGGATCAGCCTGAAGTACAGCTCTGTGATCTGATGGTAGATGATGAATACGTTCTCGTCCTTGAATTGAGTCTTCGGAGTTTGAAGGCTGAGCAACGTGTCCAGATGAATATAGTCCCAGTAAGTGAGGTAATCTGAATAAAGAAGTCCGTCCAGGTAAGAGGAAATGTCCTGCCCCATTGCCACGTACTTCTCCTGGAGCTTTCTGAGTTGCTCAATAAGTTCGGGTTCAACCGATTGTTCTGCCATCTTTTTCTGAATAAGATGTGTAAATTAGGGCCGAAGTTAAAAGAATTAGAGTTCGCCGGATACAATCAACGCGAAAGTTGCGAATCTTTTTGACCGGCAGCTTATAACAGTGAATAACTCATTACACTATGACAGGCTTTAATGCTAATGGTGATGCTACGGGTTCCAGGAAATCGCTTAAGCAGGATACATTCGACCACCCCGACTTCTATCAACTCGACGACCTCCTGACCGAGGAGCAAAAGCTCATCCGCGGCTCTATACGTGACTTCGTCAAGAAAGAAATCTCCCCTTACATTGAAGACTGGGCTCAACGCGCACACTTTCCCTACGAAATCGTAAAGAAGTTCGGCGACATAGGTGCATTCGGACCCACCATTCCCCAGGAGTACGGTGGCGGTAGCCTCGACTATATTTCCTATGGCCTGATCATGCAGGAGATTGAACGCGGTGACAGTGGTATGAGAAGCACTGCTTCGGTTCAGGGAAGTCTTGTGATGTACCCCATCTACCAGTTTGGCAACGAAGCCCAAAGGAACAAGTACCTCCCAAAGCTTGGATCAGGAGAATGGTTGGGTTGCTTTGGTCTTACAGAACCTGATCACGGTTCTAACCCCGCAGGAATGGTCACCAATTTCAAAGACATGGGCGATCATTATCTGTTGAATGGTGCCAAAATGTGGATCAGCAATGCGCCCAGGGCTGACGTTGCAGTGGTGTGGGCAAAGAATGAAGAGGGCCGAATTCACGGCCTTGTTGTCGAACGCGGTATGGAAGGTTTCTCCACTCCCGAAACGCATGGCAAATGGTCACTGCGCGCGAGCACAACTGGTGAACTTGTGTTCGACAATGTGAAGGTGCCCAGGGAAAATCTTCTGCCTGGAAAGAGCGGACTCGGCGCTCCTCTCATGTGCCTGGACAGCGCGCGCTATGGAATTGCATGGGGTGCCATAGGCGCGGCCATGGATTGTTATGATTCTGCGCGCAGATATGCATTGGAACGTATCCAGTTTGGAAAGCCTATCGCATCATTTCAGCTTGTACAAAAGAAGCTTGCTGAAATGTTAACCGAAATTACGAAAGCGCAACTGCTGAACTGGCGGCTCGGAGTATTGAAGAATGAAGGGAAAGCTACTACTGCGCAGATCTCTATGGCGAAACGAAATAGTGTCCAGGTAGCGCTGGAAATTGCTCGTGAAGCCCGACAGATCCACGGAGGCATGGGAATCACCGGCGAGTATCCGATCATGCGTCACATGGCTAACCTGGAATCGGTGATCACCTATGAAGGTACTCACGATATCCATCTGCTTATTCTTGGAAATACTATTACGGGAATCCCTGCGTTCGCGTAAGCCTCCATCCGCAGAAGAGTGTTACTGGAAACGACCTTTATCGGCGCGAACTTAAATCTGATTAATTACCAACGTATGCGCTGAACGTAAACCGCTGTACAGGACTGTTGGGATCATTACTGTAGATGGTGACTGCTTTCTGTTGGGTACCCTTGCGTCCATTGGCATCGAAGGTAATTTTGATTACGCTGCTCTCTCCTGGTTTGAGTGTAGGCTTCTCAACAACAGCGGCAACACAACTACAGTTGCCCTGCACAGCTTTGATGGACAATTCCTTTTTGCCGACGTTAGACACGGTGACCTCGCGAACCACCTTCGCATCTTTGGCGACCTTTCCGAAGTCCATTGACGTTGATGCGAGTTGAAGTCTTCCGGCCTTTGCCCTGTCCTCAGGTTTAACATCTCCAAAGAAATCTTCGAGCGTTGCGTTCACCGAAAAAGACTTTACCGGAACCTGTTCATCATCCGTGTGGATTTCAACGTTATCCGACTGGAAGCCGTATTGGTTTTTCTTCTTTCCGTAATAAGTAACCTTAACATGGCCCTTCTCTCCTGGCTTCAGTGAAGAAGGAGATACTTCGGCTTTGATGTATTCAGGAGAAACAACTTTGACGACGCTTACAGTTTTGTCTGAACTGTTCAGAAAAGGAAAATCACGCACCGTGGCTTCATCTTTCAGATATACCTTCCCGAGATTGAATGCACCACTTCTGAACTTCCAGTTTCCCGAAGGCACCTGAAACTCGGCATCCGAGCTTACCCCTGCCGTTGACACGTTGCCGCGGATCTGAAGGATAATGGGATTAGGTTCGTAGTCTGTAGTGACGGTAAGTGTTTTATTAAAATAACCTGGACGACCTTTCGGGTTAAAGCTTGCTTTGATAAAGCCAGTCTTTCCCGGTTCTATAGGATCTTTGGACCAGTCCGGAGTAGTGCACCCGCACGAAGGCTGTACATTCACCACGCGGATTGCACGTGATGTTGTGTTTGTGAAATGGAAGTCATGAGTCACAGATCCGCCTTCTTCTTTGACGCTTCCAAAATCAAACAACTCCTCGCGAAACAGAACAGCTTTTGCCTGCTGCGCGTTGCTGTAGACTGAAACCAGAAGAAAGAAAAACACTAATCGAATCATACTTCTTTTTTAACGATCACAAAGGTAAAACTAATTCAGTATAGCTTTAATTTATTTTATTTGCAGTATGGCAAGAATTCTTACGGGGATCCAGAGCAGTGGCCGCCCTCATTTGGGCAATCTTCTTGGAGCAATTATCCCCGCGATCCAACTTTCAAAGCAATCAGGCAATGAGTCATTTTTCTTCATTGCCGACCTTCATTCCCTCACGACGATCAAAGATCCTGCGACTCGCATTAACAATGTGCGCGCAGTGGCAGCAGCGTGGCTTGCGTTCGGGTTCGATATCGAAAAGAACTACTTCTATCGCCAGAGCATGATTCCAGAGGTGTGTGAGCTTACCTGGTACCTCAACTGCCTTACGCCTTTTCCTATGCTGGCGAATGCTCATTCCTTCAAGGATAAATCAGATAACCTGTCGGATGTGAATGCAGGATTGTTCACCTATCCGGTACTGATGACTGCGGATATTATTCTGTACGACGCGAATTTCGTCCCCGTAGGGAAGGATCAGCAACAGCATCTTGAAATTGCGCGCGATATTGCTACTACTTTTAACAATCAGTTCGGAGAAACATTTGTCGTGCCTGAGGCTAAAATCGAGGAAACACTGAAAACAATTCCCGGAACCGACGGCCGCAAGATGAGTAAGTCTTATGGGAACATCATTGATATCTTCCTGCCTGAAAAAGAGCTGTTGAAGCAGATCAAGTCTATCAAGACGGACAGTACGCCGATGGAAGAACCAAAAAATCCCGATGGGGACACTGTCTTCACCATCTACAGTCTGATCTCAACCCCTGAGCAGCAGGAAGCGCTGCGACGCAAGTATTTGGCTGGAAACTTCGGATATGGCCATGCCAAGCAGGAGCTTTACGAGCTTATTGTTGCCAGATACAAAAATGAGCGGGAACAATTCAATTATTACATGGGGAATCCCGCTGAGCTCGAGAAAAAACTGGAGCAAGGGGAAAGCAAAGCCAGGGAAATCGCATTCAGCGTCCTGGATCGCGTGAGGAAACGTATAGGCTTCAGATAGTACCGGAACTACTTAGCAGTCCAGATCACTTCCTGCTTCTCTTTACCAACAGTGAGGATAATTCGAGGAGGATTAGATGCGAGAACAAGCTTCGTATCCTTGTTGGGATATTTGTCAGCCTCTACAAACACACCTTTGCCAACGTAGGCGATAGGCATCAGTACATCATTGTCAGGGCAAAGCTCATCGTGAACGTTTTGCAAAGCTTCTTCCAGATAGTCGCCATATTTATCCTGAAAGTCATCCTCCATATCGTGAAGCTGCTCTTCCATGTCGTCGTACTTAGGATTATTGTAATCCAGTTTGCTTAATTCTTCACGTTTCTTTTCGATAGCCTGTAGTGCGTTATCGAGAGCTTTGATGTCCATGCCTGAAAACTTTTTCGTAAATATTGGAGAATAAGTTGAAATTGAAAATAATCAGATAAGATTGGCGCGGATTTTTTGCCAATAATATTTTGCAGAACAGCGTCATCCGGTCATTTCGGCCAATAAAAATTTCCTAAAATCAATCTCACCGAATGTAGTTCTTAATAGTTCCGTCGTGTCGTTCATTGAAGTACTTTTACTTCAAACCTTGTATCTATGGAACCGGACTTCCTGCCGCTCAATGGAACGGACTATATCGAATTCTACGTCGGTAATGCCAAGCAATCGGCTCTCTATTACCAGCATTGCATGGGCTTCGAACTTGTGGCTTATGCAGGTCCCGAGACTGGCTCGCGAGACCGTGCTTCCTACGTTCTCCGGCAGGGAAAGATCCGTTTTGTTCTTACCACTGCGCTCACACCAGAGTCACCGATCGCAGAGCATGTGCGGTTACATGGTGATGGAGTGAAAGTCCTTGCCCTGTGGGTGGACGATTCGCGGAAAGCTTATCACGAAACAACTACCCGCGGCGCGACCGTTTATCAGGAACCTACAGTGCTGAAAGATGAACATGGTGAAGTTGTTGTTTCTTCTATCCGCACCTATGGCGACACCATTCACACATTCGTGGAGAGAAAAAACTACAAGGGCGTTTTTCTTCCTGGTTACAAACCGCGTCACTCTACGCTGCCTGCGAAACCTATCGGATTAAAATATGTCGACCACTGTGTTGGCAACGTCGAGCTTGGTAGAATGAATGAGTGGGTGACGTTTTATGAGAAGGTGATGGGCTTCAAGCTATTGGTTACGTTCGACGACAACGATATCTCTACTGAATACAGCGCATTGATGTCGAAGGTGGTTTCAAATGGCAACGGCTTCATCAAGTTTCCGATCAACGAACCCGCAGAAGGAAAGAAGAAATCACAAATTGAAGAATACCTTGATTTTTATCACGGCCCCGGCGTACAACATATTGCGATCGCTACCGACGATATTGTGGACACAGTAAAAGAACTGCGACAACGGGGAGTCGAATTCCTTTACGTGCCGGAAACCTATTACGATGACGTGCTTGAAAGAGTGGGCACTATCGAGGAAGATATCAACCAGCTCCGCGAACAAAACATACTCATTGACAGAGATGATGAAGGATACCTCCTTCAGATATTTACCAAACCTATCCTGGACAGACCAACCGTTTTCTTTGAGATCATCGAAAGAAACGGGGCAAAATCCTTTGGCAAAGGGAACTTCAAAGCGCTCTTCGAATCTATCGAACGCGAGCAGGCCCTCCGGGGAAATCTTTAGGCACAAGAATTTACACCACGCTCTCACGTTTGCGGAATCATATTAGCCGTAAAAGATTTGCTCATCCCATGAACAATGATCTGCGTTTTTATATTTTTGGGCGTTAAAAAGAAAATCCATGTCAGAATTATTACAACAGGTTCAGTCGAAGGCACAAACGTGGCTTGATAGTAAAGTAATTGATGATGCAACCAAAGCAGAAGTTAAAGCTTTGTTGTCACGGGAGGACTCGAAGGAACTGATCGATAACTTCTACAAGGATCTTGAATTCGGAACAGGAGGATTGCGTGGTGTAATGGGTGCCGGTTCAAACTGTATGAACCAGTACACTGTCGGTGTCGCCACACAAGGGCTGGCGAATTACCTGAACAAAAATTTCAAGGGCCAGACCATCAAAGTTGCTATTGCTCACGATAGCAGGAATAACAGCAGATTCTTCGCCGAGATTACAGCGAATGTGTTCTCAGCAAATGGTATCCAGGTCTACCTGTTCCCTGAACTTCGGCCTACCCCACTTCTTTCGTTTGCCATTCGTTATCTGAATTGTCAGTCGGGAGTAGTCATTACAGCGTCACACAATCCTAAAGAATACAACGGCTACAAAGCGTATTGGGTAGGAGGCGCACAGGTGGTTCCTCCGCATGATAAGAACATCATCGAAGAGGTGAACGCGATCTCGTCATTCGACCAGGTGAAGTTCACTCCGAACGAAGCGAATATTCACTCCGTTGGACCGGAAGTGGAAGAGGCATACTATGCGGAAGTAAAAAAGATTATTCCTAACCACGATATCATCAAAGAACACCACAGTATTCCGCTTGTGTTCTCAAGCTTACATGGCGCGGGTATCACGATGGTTCCTGAGTGTCTCCGGCAAATTGGATTTACCAATATCCATGTTGTAGAAGAGCAGGCTGTCGCGGACGGAAACTTCCCTACGGTGAAATCACCAAACCCTGAAGAGCAATCTGCGATGGAGATGGTCATCGCCAAAGGAAAAACCCTTGGTGCTACCATGGTTATGGCCACCGACCCCGATACGGATCGCGTCGGTATTGGCGTGAGGAAATCCAACGGTGAGTTTATTCTGCTTAATGGTAATCAGGCTTTCGCATTGATGATGTATTTCATCATGAAGAATCTGAAGGACCGCACCAACTCTTACATCGCCAAGACGATCGTAACCACAGAGCTCGTTGATACCATGGCGAAAAAGCTGGGCATCGAATGTTATAATACGCTGACAGGTTTCAAATACATCGCTGAACTGATGGGCAAGTTCGACGGCAAGAAAAAGTTCATCGCAGCCGGAGAGGAAAGCTATGGATATATGGCGGGTGACTTTGTACGTGACAAAGATGCGGTATCAGCTTGTGCTTTCTTCGCAGCAATGGCCGCGAGCGCTACTCATGAAGGCAAGTCGCTCTACGACTGGCTTGTCGATATGTACGTCGAGTTTGGATATTACAAGGAGAGCTTGCTGAACGTGGTCAGGAAAGGACAGCAGGGAGAACAAGAGATCAAAGCGTTGATGGAAAAGTTCAGGAATAATCCTCCGTCAGAGATCAACGGAAGTAAGTTGGTTCAGCTTCTGGATTATAAAACTTTAAAGGAAAAAAACCTCTCAACCGGAAAAGAATCAGCGCTTGAGTTTCCAAAGTCGGATGTGCTGCAGTTTATTCTTGAAGATGGTACTAAGGTGTCAGTCCGTCCATCGGGTACGGAACCAAAGATCAAATATTATATCAGCGTAAATACGAAGCTCTCTTCGCGGCAAGAATTTGAGGCCACCACAGAGAGGCTCGATGAGAGAATCAAGGGAGTGGAGAAGTATTTGATGAGCGTGTAGGCGAGGCGGTGGGCGAGACGCCGTAGCAGGTAGCAGGTAGCAGGTAGCAGGTAGCAGGTAGCAGGTAGCAGAGGGTCAGCCGGTTCGCCGGGCGGCCGGACAGCCGGTTGAGGATGGGGCTTGTGATGAGACGTTACTGCTCCACGAAGGGAAACGTATAATGGTCAGCCGGTCGGCCAGGTGGCCAGGCAGCTGGTTGAGGATGGGGCGTGTGATGAGACGTTACTGCTCCACGAAGGGAAACGGATAACGTCAGCCGGTCGGCCAGTGGGCCGGACAGCCGGTGAGTGATTGCAATGGAGAAAAATTCACAGCTCCTCCTAGAGCTGAGGCACTAGCTACCTCTCGTCAACACATGAGATTTAGTCTCACCCAGCTATAGAAAAGCGACATCACATCTCAACGAAGTCGCCCCGACCGGCAGACCGGCTGTCTGGCTGACCTTTCAATGTAGTCCCCACAAAAGCAATCGACCCATCTTACAAGGCCTTCCCCGACCGGCAGTCCGGCAACCCGGCAGACTGGCTGATCTTTTCAGCAGTCCCAACAAAAGCAATCGACCCATCTTGCAAGATCTTCTCCACCCGGCAGTCCGGCTGTCTGGCTGACCTTTCAAGCAGTTCCTACAAAAGCAATCAACCCATCTTACAAGACCTCTCCACCCCGCAGTCCGGCAACTAGGCAGACTGGCTGACCTTTCCCGCAGTCCCTAGAACATACAGTCAACCCGTCTCACCAGAACATCCCCCGACCGGCAGACCGGCAGACCGGCAGTCCGGCTGTCTGGCCGACCTTTCAAGCAGTTCCTACAAAAGGTTACCAACCCTCTTACCAGAACTTCCCCCGACCGGCAGTGACTGGCTGACCTCCCCAGCAGTCTCAACAGACGAGCAGTGCCCACAAACCCCTCGGGCCCCTCACCTCCACATCAAATGCTCATCAAATTGAATTTCATTCTCCGTAAGCAGCCTTCGCAGTTCGTCCTCAAACCTGAGGAAGACGTGATGGTGTTTCTGATGATCAATGTAGTGCCCAAGCCTTTCAACATCGTCTTCACCAACAGAGAAACCTGCGTACCCCTGCTGCCAGGAAAAGTTTTGCTGCTGTGGCAAATTAGATTTCACCCACTTCTCAGAGGCGATCTTCACCTCGTCAACCAGATCGACGAGAGAAATGCTCCGATGAAGATTACACAGAATATGAATGTGATCCCGATGACCCCCTACCCTCGCAGGCATGCACTCCAGACTCTTGCATACCCGACTCACGTATTCATATAACTTGTCCTCTCCATCCGGTCTGATCCACGGCTGACGTTTCTTCGTGCTGAAAATAATGTGCACGTAGTTCTTCACAAGAATATGTGACATGGCGTTTTATTTTTTATGAAGGTAAGCGCCAAGGCAGAGAACCTCCGACTTTTTCAGTGGCGGAAATCCGGACGAAAAACAAGTTAGGTCGGCCGGGCAGCTCGTCAGCCGGTCAGCCAGTTGGAGATATGTCCAGATTAGATGGGCTTATCTGATGTTGCCTCTTTGACAAACAGATACCCCACCCGTAGAAGTCAGTGGGGAGTGTGAGCG
>JAEYXN010000158.1 GCA_023431285.1 Bacteroidota bacterium | reverse complement strand
CAGTAGAGCCAACCGCATAGCATCGCAATATACGAGTTTTTGACGCAATGGCAGGTTGGTAAGAATGAGTTTAAAATCCGTGTAACATCTGCTTCAAAAACGCGCATTTTCGTCAATGAGAATCCTGAATTTCTGAGTCCATTCTATCTGATTCAATAGATCAATACCGTTTGGGTGGGTAATGTTTTTTTATCCGGAATTTGACTCTATGTTTGGGCCAAATTACATAAAGCTTGAAACTCGTTCGCACATTTGCCACAGTTGCCCTGATAGAAGGGATCTCGTATATCCTGTTACTGGGAGTTGCTATGCCTGTGAAGTATTTACTGGACTATCCCCTTGGCGTCACTGTTGTTGGATGGGCCCACGGTGCGCTATTCGTATTGTATGGAGCCCTGCTTCTTCTTTGCTGGATCAAACTGCAATGGAAGTTCTCGCGCGTGCTATGGTTTTTCGTCGCGTCGCTCCTCCCCTTTCTTCCTTTCTATGTGGAGAGGTCTCTCAAAAAGGAGTATCCGGATTAATCCTTCTTTCTCTTGTGATCTCTCGTCAAACAGTCGCCTTAACGAACTCACTTCTTCTTGTCTTTACCAAGAGCCACTTTGAAATCCTCCGGCTTGCCGACAACCTTTAAATTCATGAACGCGATCTTCTTATCCTTGTCGAGATACTCAATCTCGTCAACCTGAGCGAGATCCACTTCTTCATGCTTCTTGTTAAACAAGCCGCTCAATCCGGCTTTGGTAACAACCTTCAACGGCACTCTAACATAATATTCCATATGCAGGTCCAGGGATTGTTTACCGGACATTTGAATATACCCTAATGAAGAGTTGATATTCATTGATGGAATATCCAGGACGCCTTCCGAGAAAGAGAGTCTGTTCTGAAGCGTGTCAAACCGGATCAAACGCAGATTCTTATCCTTAAAGTAACTGGCCATCGCCTGCATAGGCGCAAAATCAACAAGGGTACCGTTGTAGATAGCAAGGTTAAGATCAGCTTTCGTTTTGCTCATAATCGGTACAAAGTTCGGATGAACCTGTACATAACTGCGAATCTCTCCGCTTATACGTCCCTTGATATTTTTGTTGATCACCACATCCTGTCCAAAATGATCCAGCTTCAACATCATCTTTTCCAGGTTTACCTGGTCTACTTTGATCCGGCTGCGGAAATAGATCTTATCTGGATTGGTCCCATTGAAATGACCGCGCATGGCTGCCGTTCCCCCGGCGACTTGCATCCGGAGCGTATCCACATAAATATGCTGATCCTCCTGCATGCGCAATCTGGCGGTGACATCCTTCAACCATAGCCGGTTATACTTCAGCTTTGCAATATCGATCTCACCATTGAAGTCGGAGAATGGAATGATAAAAATATTGAAAGCATCCTTGTGTTTTGTCGAATCAACGGTTGCCACAGGCGCAGAAGCCACCACTGTCTTTGTTGAATCCGTTGTACCTCGACGCTTGCCTTTACTTGGTGCAAGGTCGTACTGGCTCATTTCATCGGCGTCGAGAAACTTCGACGTGAACTTCAGATAGTTTGAACGTTTCTTCATCTGCCTATCAGGACCGGTAAAGTATTTAAACGTAATGTCGAAATCGCTCTTTCCTATCTTTCCTCTTAAAGTATCAAGTACCAACAGTCTGCGACCATATTTCACATGTCCGCTAATACCGGTGAGTTTGAGTTTATGCCGAACAAGTTCGCCGGTTACGTTGGCAATCTTTGCCTTCGCGAAACGGAAACCAGTATCATACTTCAGGTCGATCCTTGCACGAAGCCATGCATCCTTAAGCATCTCGCGTCGATAGCCCCGCGGAAGATATCGTCTCACTTCCCGTGTAAACACATCTTTTAAGGCAAAACGTTTTGACTTGAAGTCAAATGCAATCTGGGTTTGCCCCTTCTTAATATTATTGAACCACAACGCATAGTTATTTACCCGTCCTTTGAATTCGATGTCAGAGCTGTCGATCATGCCGGTAAATTCACGTAGTCTCAATGTCGTGTCATTGATGAGCACTGTCGCAGAAAGATTCTTTACCTCATGACCGTAATTCTTGAATACCGCGTTCAGCCCTTTCATTTCAAGAGTTCCCCGGGGAAGCGGCGACGGATTCAGAAGTTCTTTCACAGAAGTCTCAAGCTTCAGGTTGATATTAAATTTACTTACTTCCTCACCGACCTTCCTCACGAGAGCCGTATCAAACGAAAGAAGCTCAGCCATGAGAATCTTATCACTCATGGCGCTTAGCGATAGCGTTATTGGTTTATCATGATAGCGAAGAAATGCGCGGATATCACTAAGGCTCCCTTTGAATCTCAGATTCGACTGACCCACCTTTACTGACGCAGAATCGACAGTGATCTTTCCATCAATCATCTCTGCATTCAGATTCATGTCCCTTATTGCATGAGGATAGTTAGGAATTCTAAACGAGAGGTTTTCTACCAGTAACTTACTCTGAACACCCTCCCTCAGTTTTTTCAATGACTCTTCAGGCAGATGAATGTCTTCAAGCTCCTTGAAGTCCATATCCAGTTTGATTGTCCCGGTGATTTGTTTTAGATCCTGAATTCCAAAGAACTCGCCAAGAAACCGAAGTTCCAGCTCGGAACGGATCTGCACGAGTGTTCTTGGATGCGTGAAATCACGAACGACGAAGTTACCATGAAACAATCCTTTATCCGGACGCGCGTTCACATTAACAATATGAAGTTCCGATGTTTGAAGGGAGCGATCCTTTCCGTTGGTATAGAAACCTTTGAATCCAAGCTCTTCTACTTTTCGATCAGAACCTTTATTCTGTATCCAACCCTCCCGGCACCCGAAGTTCACCTCAATCAATGGTGTTTCCGTATCGGACATTTTTCCTTTCAGACGAGCATCGAATGAAATAACACCATCGTAACGAAAGGGCTTAACTTTTTCTTTGATATCCCCAGGCAGAAAAGCCGTGATAAGGTTGAAGTCCTCATTCTCTCCTTTGATTTCGAGATCAAGATCCGTCTCCGTTCCCATTCCAGCCTTTCCACGAATCGATAAAGACGCATCATCAAGCTTCAATAAACATGCAATCACATCTACCCTATTGCTTTTGGTATGGTAAGTTGTGGTCAGGTCCAGATTCAGATGCCGATCGCGGAAGAAGGCACTATCGGACGGAGATAAAATATCCAGCACAACGTCTCCCCTGACGATCGACGAAATCTGTGCCGTGTCCATACTTAGAGATGAAATCAGCTTACCAATCAATCCACGATAGGTATAGCCCGACTGCCGGTCTTCGTATGAAAGATGAATGTCTCGCAGAATCACCTTGTCAAGATTGATTTCTCCCGAGCCTGAAATCTCTTCATCCGGTGCTTTAATCGAATCCTTCTTTACCGTGGTGGCCTCAACAATATTGACACGCCCCTGTTTCTCACGAATCACGTTTACGTAACCCTTGATTAAGATAAGACGTCGGATATTGTATTTTTCGTTCAACAGGTCAGGAAGACTAAAACCGGCGTAAAGCCGGTCTACCTGCAACACAGGTTTCTCCGGGCTTTTCTTTCGGTCGTATAACCTGCCGTTGTGAAGGGCGATAGAAACATATGGGAAATTCCGAAGAAGGGAGATGCTGCTACCTTCGACAACCAGCTCACCCTTCAATTGCGCGTTCACTGCCTTCACAGCAGCGTTCACAAGCTTCTCCTGTTGGGTTGTCAGGATAAGAAAGAGAACACCTGCAGTCGTTACACACAGCAGAAGTAGGATCAGAAACGGCCGCAGCAACCACTTCTTAAGCTTCGGATTCATTTTTCAAGGTCAGGGATTACAGCTCGCAGGAGCACTTTTCATGCCTAAAGTCCGAATTTACGAAAAGTGCACCGTGTCATGAAAACGACAAAGGCAGAGGTTTGTTACCTGCCTGATAAAAACGTTTATCCCTGACGTTCTGAGGCCACCTAATCCCACACAATAGTTACCACCGAGGAGGCAGGAAGGGAAGCGGTAAATTGTTTGTCTCCCTCCTCCACGGCGATCATTTCCTGATTTGGGCCCGAATTAGAGAACACCATGACCCGTGAGCCTTCCGGATTTACAAAGGCGACGTAATCCACGCCTGCGACCGTTGAAGAAGCCGCGGCTTCTATGCGGTGAGCACCATTGCGAACAAATTTCGAGAAGTGACCAATCGAATAATACTCTACATTCTTTGTCACTGCTCCGGTTGATGAGTTTATCGTCACTACACCCCGACAGTCAGAGCAACCGTTATTCGTGGGACCGAAATTCTCGTCCAGGGCAAGGTTCCAAAGAAGAGCGGTGCGCGACCAGTTTTTAGTCGTCCCAATGAAGATATTGGCCATATTCCATTGCAGGTTTGCGCCGAAATCAGTCGCCCAGTTTCCACCGGATATCTCTGTAAAATAAAGGCCCTTGTCGGGATGCGCGTTGTGGACGGTGCTCATCGCCGACACAGAACCACCATAGGCGTGGAAAGCCGAACCTTCTACATACTGCTTGGCAGTCGCATCATTCATTATCGAGATAGGATACTGAGGGTTGTCCCAGTTGTGATCATAAAGTATAATCTTCGTATCGGTACCGCTATTCGCAAACGTGGGGCCGAGGTTGTTTTTAACGAAGTTCTTCTGCTCTTCCGCACTCATACTCATGGTTGGATACGAGGTAGTATGAAGAGGTTCATTCTGGATCGTGATCGCATCAATATCAATCCCCTCGTCCGCCATAGCATCGATGTACCTCACGAAGTAATTGGCGTAAACCTCATAAGCTTCAGTCTTCAGACTACCACCATAATAGCTTCCATTAGTCTTCATCCATGGAGGCGCAGTCCAGGGAGACGCCATGATAGTAAGGTCTGCCGCAGTGGAGTTGATCGCTTTAAGCACCGGCAACAAATCTGTTCTTTCCTCATCTATGGAAAAGTGCTCAAGATCAAAATCCGCCTCACCTGAGGGGATATCATTATAAGTGAAATCTCTCAATGAAAAGTCTGAGGCCCCAATAGTCAGTCTCAGCGCGCTGATTCCAATCCCGGTATTCGGATCAAACAAATCTTTGATAAGCGCCTGGCGTTGGGTAGCAGACAATTTCTTATTCATCAGGTATGCCGATGAGCCGGTTAGCGCTGCCCCGAATCCCTCAATACTTTGGTAAGTCTCATCCGCATCCACTTTGACAATGGGAAGGTTGGTTACCGCAGGCTTGGTGATCGATATATCGGACTGACGTGTCAACAGCAGCGCCCGATCACCAGTGGTGACCCAATATTGAGCCTTGCCAATTTCCGGATTGACAACGGGAGGTTTATGCTTTACAGGTTCGCCATCATCGCAGCCCGCGAGATTCAAACTGAATCCCGCGACTGCAATTACCCAAACTAACCTAACCGAAAACGATCTTATGAACCAAACTTTCATGAATGCGATATTTATTCAACTATGATGGTGGATATAGAATGTGGAAGGCTGGTGACTTGCGCTGCGTTCCCGCCCAACCACAAATGATAATCAAGCTTTTCGTCCGAGGTGTTCATCACCACGACTGCGATCTTACCATCCTGATGTACAAATGCCGTAGTCTGCAACTTATCACGGCTTGCGCTGCTAATTATTCTTTTAGCACCTGGCTTTATGAATTTCGAAAAGTGACCGATGTAATAGTAAGAGTTTGTAAACAGGAGCTTGCCTGTTCTCGTATCAGCGTGCACCGGCGCGAAGCAGAAATTCCCCACGTGGTTCGGACCACCTTTTTCATCAAGCAGGATGTTCCAATCAGTCCACGCTGCCGTGCCTGCATTGAAGTCGTGGATCATTGATTTGCCGTAGCGTTCACCAAGAGTCCAGTCAAAGATGCGGTCGAACCCAAACTTTTCAACGCAGCCTTCTGTGAAGATAAGATTCTTATCAGGAAACGCTTCACGTACTCTTCTAAGGTTGTCGAACTGCATATCACTTCCTGTCCAGGTTTCATACCAGTGAAAACCGATTCCCCAGACATACTTTGCCGCCTCAGGATCATTTAGTACCGTCGAAGCCCGTTGATAGATCAGGTCTCTGTTGTGGTCCCACGCGATAAGCTTTTTCCCGGCCATCCCGTTCCTGTGCAACGTAGGGCCTAGATGATTCTTGATGAAATCACGCTCCTCCTCTCCAGTGTAAATACACGACTCCCAGGTCTGCTTTGCCATCGGTTCATTCTGCACAGAGAGTCCCCATACCGGAATTCCTCTTGACTCATAAGCCTGGATAAACTTCACGTAATAGTTCGCCCATGCGTCACGGAACTCAGGAAGAAGCTTCCCTCCCTGCAGCATGTTCCTGTTGTCTTTCATCCATGAGGGCGGGCTCCATGGACTGACATACAGCAATGTGTTACTCCCGGCAGAACGTATCGCCTCCTTTATCAACGGTATCTTGTACTTCTCGTCATGTGAGATATCAAAAGATTTAAGCTCCTTATCATTGTCCTTCACATAAGTGTAAGAGCCACTCGAGAAATCACAACTGTTGATGTTGGTCCGGAGAAGGTTATAGCCAATGCCCTCATTGCTGAAGTATGCTTTCACGAACTGCGCCCGGACCTCCGGAGAAAGCTTCGCATATGTCTCAGCTGACGCGTCAGTGATAGCACCGCCAATTCCAACCATCGTCTGGAAAGTGTGTGTTGGATCAATAAAAACACAAGGTTGTGTTTCAAAAGGCTGTCCAAATGGTTTAAGCTCAACTTCTGTAGTCCGTGAGATGCGTAGGTCCGTGTCCTTCGCTGTCGTGTAGACAGTTACCTTCTTCTGCGCATAGCCCTCAGGTGATAGCAATACCAACCCGGCCAGAAGGAAACCAATGGTGATTTTAAGTTTGCTCATGATCTGATGTTTTTTACCACACTATGGTTGCCACGCTTCCTTTAGGAATAGTGACACTAAAGGATTTCTTCCCTTCTCCTACGTTGAATTCTTTTTCAGCAGAATCCTCATTGAGGACCAATAACACTTTCTTTCCTTCAGGAGTACGATACGCCACGTTTGGCAGCCCGTCAGGAATATTTGAATCGATGCGGACCGAGCCATCCGGAACGAACTTGGACCCGTGAGCAATGATATAATAGGAAACGTTCCTTGCTACCGAATCGGCATCTACAGTAAGCGCTCCCTGACAGATCGTACATCCACCATCGTCTGTATGGGGATCGAAATTTGGATCCGCAGCAAGATTCCATTCGAGTACGTTACGGCTCCAGTTCCGGGGCGCACCAATCATAAGCTCACGCGTGTGCCACATCAGATCGCCATCAAATTCGCCTTCGCCGGATGTCCATTGTTCTGTGAAGTACAGATTCCGATCAGGATGTGCCTCATGAACTTTGCTCATCGCAGTGATCTCGCCGAGATACAAGTGAAAGGCAGAACCATCCACATACTTCTTCGCAGCAGGATCATTCAGAATGGCAATAGGATAATCCGGGTTATCGCAATTGTGGTCGAACACCACAATCTTCGTCTTTATTCCCGCCTCCTCAAACGCCGGACCGAGATGGTTCTTCACGAAGTCGGCCTGCTCCTCCGCGGTCATGACCATACTCGGTGTATTCTTTGGATTCTCAGGTTCATTCTGGATAGTGACCGCATCAATGGTGATACCTTCCTTTTGCATTGCCTGAATGTAATACACAAAATAGGTAGCGAAGTCTGCATAATGCTCCTTCTTAAGACTACCACGTTTTACATGATTGTTCGTTTTCATCCATGCAGGGGCCGTCCAAGGGCTACCCATTATTTTGATCTCAGGATTCAACGCAAGTATCTCTTTCAACACCGGGATAAGATGCTTTTTATCTTCTGAAATGCTAAATCCTGTCAGATCATACTTTCCCTTTCCCGGAGTATAATCAGCATAAGTGAAAACCTGTTCGTCAAGATCGGAGGCCCCAACGCTTATTCTGAGATAGTTTATTCCAACGCCGTTACCCTCCGTTGTAAACAATTCACGAAGAAGCTCCGCGCGCTGTTCTGCCGACAACTTTGTATTCAGCAGCATCGCACTTCCTCCAGTAAGACTAAACCCAAAACCGTCCATTGTCTGGTAAGATTTGGTAGTATCTACTTTTACAGTTGGGACATTGTCCTTAACGCCATGCGAAATCCTGCCTGAGATACGCTGTAACAGAAGGGATTTGTCTCCTGTCGTTACCCACATCTCCACGCCGGGTGTGTCGTTACCAGTCTCTTCAACACGCTTTCCACTCTCGCATGAAAACATCATTGCTGAAAGTGAAAACGCCATACCTATTAGAACCAACCGCATACTCTGTCAGATTTAGCGCCCCGCGGTACTCCCGCGGGGCTGTTAGAAATTTATTGCTTTACAAATGAGTACTCTGCCTCTGAATAGTCATCATTAACCACGATGGTTGCCTTGTAGGAGCCATTTTGCATGATACCCACGAAGTTTGGACCTCCGTTGGTCATCGTTCCTGTCAACGTTGTTGCTGCTGTTCCAAACTGTACCTCCCATGGAGAATTAAACTTGGAATGATATCCCGCAGAAAGTGTCCCGATGACCTCGTACTTATACGGGTGACTATAGGTCATCAACAACTCCTGGCGCTGATCCCATCCGCCACCTGGCTCATCCCAATGGAACAACTTGATGTTGTAGTGCTTCCAGAAAAGTTTACCATCCGCGAAGCTTACTGTGAGCTTATACGCCTGATCATGATCTATCGAAATAGTACCATCTCCGACATTGTTGTAAGTGGTTCCTGATCCATCTTCTGCATCATTGAGCGTATAGGTTTTGCTGGCTTCCAGGGCAAGGTAGGCAGACGTGAAGGTATCACCGTCTTTTGTAAGTTCCGCTACAACGGAACCACCGGAGAGAAGGAACAGTTGATCCGGTGTGTCATATTCACCGAACGTGAAGTTGCCTGTCACCGCATCTGACTCCGGACTCGTGGTCTTACCGATGATTGCCTGGTTGTCGCCCGGGACCACAGGAGCACCCATAATGGTGAATGTATAGTTCCTTAGGTCAAGTGTAACGGTATGTATACCTGTCTTCGCGATGTGCAAATCCTGTACAGTGGCCCCTGCATCCCCAGCTTCTGATTCCAGAAGCACACTTCCACTTAGTCCGTCCGCACTCACAGTACCCTCAACCTGTTTCATGATGTAACCCCAGTCGCCATTCGCACGGAAAATAAATCCTGCTCCATCATAAGGATAAAAGAACTCTATTTGTGCCTGCCATACTCCGTTGCCAACGTAATTCAATGGAACGTCGCCACCCCATCCGCCTGGCACAGCATCGCCTACAAGACTCCATTTGTCGACCTTCCACAAATCATAGGTATTATCATTCAAATCTGCGATGACGCGGTATTGACCGGACTCCGGCGCAACAACAGGAGTTCCGCATTCCTCGATATTGCCTGCGCTGCCTCCAAAGATCTTCGAAAACGCATTAGCCCGGTCGCGGAACATAAACGGTTGGTCTTTAGTCAATGTGGTATAGACATCGAACACACCTGTAAGCTCATTGTCAGCATTCGTTCGTGCGCGCATAGCTGCTGCGTTGGATACGTCCGCCCCGGCTTCAGCCCCAGCACCTGTGATGAACATCGTTTCCACCACACGATCAGTTTCGAAACGTTTTATCGTAATCGGGTTTGATGCCTGAACTTCCTTCTCGATGGCTTTTGCCACTACCACCCATTTCAGGCTCACAGACTCACCTGGTCCATAGCACCTGGCCCACAACGCATAGTCAAGTTGATCTGCAGTAAGATTCACAAAACGATCCTTGCCACTTGATGATGGAACGATCTCCAGAACAGGGTTCGTCAGATCGGTCGCAGACGCTTCCACCAGTACAAACCGGTAAGCCACTACGAAACGATTGCTTGTAGTAGCCGGCTCCCACTGAAAGTTCAGCGGTACCGAAGGCGCATTCTCATCCAATACAATATTGGTATTGGTTGTCGGAGTGGACAATGCAGGAGCAGTAATCTCCCAGTTGCCCAGCGGTTCCATATTTGATTCTTCTCCACATGACCAACTGGTCAGTACAGTGAGGAGAAACATATAGATCGATAACTTCTTCATATCATTAAAGGCTTTCGGTTGTTAGTTGTAACCAGGATTCTGATCGAGGTTTGGATTACGGTTTCTTTCAGACTGCGGAATCGGCAGAAGGAGTTTTGCCTCTGTCATGTTATAGTCTTTCGGATTACCTGTACGAAGGTCTATCTCGACGAGATTGTTCATCACTTCGATTGCGCGGCCATAACGTTTCAGGTCATCCCATCGTTGCGCCTCTTGTGCAAGTTCAAGCCTTCTCTCTTTTTCGATTGCGAGTTTAAGCTCTTCTCTGGATTCCGCAGTGGTCGGAGAAAGGCCCGCGCGCAGGCGGACTTCATCAAGTGCGTCCGCTGCCTCGGCGTGCTGTCCAAGCTCATTCAATGCTTCGGCCTTTAGAAGGATAATATCCGCAAGACGAAGGATGTACTGTCTGTTTGTACTAGCCCATCCGTTGGCGCTCTTCCACTTGTAAGCGAAAGGAACAGAACCATTAACAGTCAGGGACCAGAATTCGTCAGCCCATGGCGCATTTTCGAAAAGAATCGTAACATCCTTCCTTTTTGTATCACCCTCATCATCGAATGCTTTCACCAGGTCATGCGAAGGTGTAACGAACTTCCGCCATGTGTCACCGCTTAACGAAGGAGGGAGAAGAAGCTGCGGACCCCAGTTAGCTTCAGTTCCACCGATGTATTGCACTTCGAGAATAGACTCGGCATTGTTGTAGTGGTTGCCATCGAAAAGGTGAGAGAACTCTTCCGCCAGCGCGTAGCCTGCCGGGCTACTGATCACTGCATCGGCGTAAGCCAACACCTTGGTGTAATCGCGGTCCTGCCGTTGCGCCCATACTTTGGCCAGCAGCGCATTCGCGGCGCCTTTGGTTGCGCGTGCCTTGTTTACACTTGCTTCGCTGCCGTACGAGTCAGGCAGATTGGCAACCGCAACCTCAAGGTCAGCGACTATCTGATCGTATATCTCTGTCTCTGACGAACGCGGAACATTTACGGCAGCAGGCTCCGTAGAGCTAACCGGCGAGAGGAGCAGCGGAACACGTCCCCACAGCTTGAGGAGATTGTAATAGTGATACGCTCTCAGAAATGAGGCTTCTCCAATGATCTGTGCTCTTCTGTTATCTTCTTCCAGCGCCACGTCGTTGATCAACGGCACCCGCGCAAGCACGACGTTCGCCTTGGCAATCGCATTGTAGATCTGGCTCCAGTTTGCAAATAGCCTTCCGTTCGTAGGTGAAATATTCAGATCGTCCACGGCGAAAACCTCAGCGTTGTCACCACCAGCATAATGGTTGTCGGAGATGATATCACTGAAGATGACATTATCCCAAATGTAAAATTCCTGCTGGAACGAATCATACACACCGATGAGTGCGGTCTCGGCATCGCTGGCGGTGAGATAAGAGTTCTCAATTGTTCCCTCTGAGATCGGCTTTCTTTCCAGAAAATCATCGCAAGACGAGAGGCCGAAAGCAAGGCCGGCTGCGAGAAGTAATCTTATGTTCAATGTTATTTTCATGACCCTTGAATTAGAATGATATGTTTAAACCCAGTATCAGGTTGCGCGTCTGCGGATAGGTTCCGAAGTCCACGCCAAGAACTGTGTTGCTTGCACCGAAAGCATTTACCTCCGGATCGTACCCTTTGTACTTGGTAAAAGTGAGCAGGTTCTCTCCAGTGAAATAAATTTTCGCACTACTGAGGTGTGCTTTCTGCAGGATGTTCTGCGGAACGTTGTAGCCCAGTGTGAGAGCCTTCACTCTCAGGAATGAACCATCCTCGATGAAGCGCGTGGAGATTCTCGAGTTATTTGTATTTCCCCATACTGCGCGCGGTATATCCGTTACATCGCCAGGCGCTCTCCAACGGTCTGCGACAGCTGCAGTCTGATTCTTCGCATCTGTCATGCCTTCAGTTTCTACCCTTGTAGCATTGAAGATGTCATTACCATACTGTCCCTGAAGGAAAATACTCAGATCAAAATTCTTGTATGACAATGTGTTCGTCAAACCATAGAAGAAGTCCGGATTAGGATTTCCAATGAACGTTCTGTCATCAGCCGCCGGTGTGAAAGTGCTTTCACCATTCTTGTCGATGTAGTAAGCGTCACCGGTCTGTGGATCAACACCTCCGTAGATGTAACCATAGAACATTCCAAGAGGATGACCTTCCGATGAGAAGCTGACATCGCCTCTCCCTGGAATTCCTCCACCAATGATGGAACGTCCCAGGATGTCCACCACTTCATTTCTGTTGAACGTAATGTTGAAGTTAGTCTCCCAGGTAAGATCACCGGTCAGATTTCTTGAACTTGCTTCAAACTCGATTCCCTTGTTCTGGATCTTACCGACGTTCTTTAAACCGGTATCGAAACCTGTTGACCGTGGAAGAGGTACTTCAAGCAACAGATCGGAAGTGTTCTTGATATAACCATCTGCCGCAAAGGTCAGGCGACCATCAAGGATAGTCACGTCAAGACCAACGTTGATCTGTTCCGTAGTTTCCCATTTCAAATCGCGGTTCTCGATAGAAGATTGATAACTACCTGGCTGTATCACGCCACCGATTGGATAGTTTGCTCCATAGCCCACACGCCCGAAGTAGGCGTAGCGTGTAACCTTATCGTTGCCGAGGATGCCGTAACCAACGCGGATCTTCATATCATCGATCTGGTCTCTCAGGCTGGCCATAAATGATTCTTCAGATAACCTCCAGCCTAATGAGAATGATGGGAAATGTCCGTAGCGGTTGTTCGGACCGAAGTTGAAAGATCCGTCACGTCTGAAGTTAGCTGTGAACAAATATTTGCTTGCATAGTCATATGTAATCCGTGAGATGAGCGACGTGTTTGCACTTTCGCTCTTCGAGTTGCTGGCAGAGATGATCGTAGACCCCGCCCCTGTAGTAGGAATACCTGCGTTCGCAAATCCGTTCGTCTCAATATTGTTGCTTTCATAACGGCCACTCTGCATAACCGTACCCACCATCACTGAAAAATTATGATCGTCAATGGTCTTCGAATATGTAAGCGTATTATCGAAGATCGTGTGATTATTCACATTGGTGCTGTTTCTGCCAATACCTTTTCTCGCACGTCCATAGCTGGTTCTGAATGGATCGAGGAAGTAGTCGTAGACATCGTTATTAGCGTCAATACCAAGATTGGTTCTGAACTTAAAGTTCTTCAGGAATTGTACTTCAGCATAAACATTTCCGAGTACCCGTTGCATGTTATAATCACGGTCGGATCCATCAGTAGATGAAATCGGGTTCTCCCAGTCCTGGAACGGGTTGCTGGTAAACGTACCATTGGAATTGTAGATCCCGATGTTTGGAGGTGTGGAAAGCATCCCGAGGATGACACCACCCTGATTGATGGCCTGGTTGTCAGAAACATCGACATCATGGTATCGCATGTAGTTAATGTTCGTTCCGAATGTCAGAAAGCTGTTGACCTTCTGCTCGAGACTCATCTTCAGGTTGTAGCGATCCATTTCTGAACTTCTTACCGAACCTTTCTGCTGAGTCCAGCCACCTGATACATAGTAGTTTGTTTTATCGGTTTTGCCGGATACTGCAAGCTGATAGTTCTGCGATGTACCACGCTGGAAGACTTCATTCTGCCAGTCTGTATTGGCGGTATAGCGAGACCAGTCTGTGTACTGTCCCAATTCCGTCATCAGGTCGCGGTATTGTTCGCTGTTGAGCACGTCAAGCGTTTTCCACGCGGTCGCATATCCAAGGTATGAGCTGAATTCAAAGCGCGGCGTTTCTGATTTCGCACGCTTAGTTGTGATGAGTACAACGCCATTGGCTCCCTGTGCTCCATAGATCGCCGCTGATGAAGCGTCTTTCAACACGGAGATTGATTCGATATCCGCGGGGTTGATGGTGCGTGTATCCGTTGCTGGTACACCATCCACCACGTACAATGGTTCACTTCCTCCGTAGAGCGACGTCGTTCCGCGAACGCGGATACTGAAGCCGGCTGAAGGTTTTCCTGATGGCGTGATTACCTGAACACCGGCTGTTTTACCAGCGATCAAATTCCCGAACTGACTATTAGGCCGGGACTCAAACACTTCAGAGTTCACCACGGCCACCGCCCCGGTGATGTCCTTCTTCTCCTGCACGCCGTACCCCACTACCACGAGTTCTGATAGCGTGGTAACGTCCGAAATCATGGTAACATTGATCGTCGACTGATTTCCGACAGCGATCTCCTGCGTTACGTAACCGATAAACGAGAAAATCAGCGTACTTCCGGCAGGTACCTGTAAGCTGTATTTCCCGTTCATGTCCGTCGTGGCACCTGTCGTGGTTCCCTTGATCAGAATGTTTACCCCTGGAAGAGATAGCCCGGCGTCGTCATTGACGGTGCCCGAAATCATCGTGTCCTGGGCAGCAAGCGGGATCGCCATGCACAAGGCCACTAATGCAAAGACAAGTTTTCGTCTCATAAAAATTTTGACTGTTTTAATTGGTTGGGTTTTACTGACTCTTCAAATTTAGCGTGAACCCATCGAATCACATTATAACTATCTGACAAGTAGATACTTACAAATTTTGATACGGTTCAATCGCAAGCTCAAAAACCGCTCTGGAACGCCAGAAACAAGTTTTTGCACAGACGCACACAATTCAGTGATACGCCATCAGAAACACACATCTGCTGAAAGACGGTTTGGATCGTATTAATAATCAGCGCCTTATAGGACAGGGAGGAATTGCTGATTTTTCTCAGGTGCAGTGTAACGTGTTGAAATACAGAGACAAAAAATTATCGATTTCACACGTTTTCGGTCATCTCTTCAAGAAGAATGGATTTCCATCCTTCATCAGAATCAGAAACACTATGCTTTCGACGTTCCTTCATCGCCTTCTTAACCTTCGCGCTATACGCCCAGCACGTGCTTTGACGAATCGAAAGTATCTCAGAGAGCTTATGGGAAGATATATTCCCCTTTGAAGAATAGACAAGAAAAATAAGGTAGAACGCCTTGTTGATGGGTAGCCTGGTATTCTGTAGAAGCGTGTACGCCGTAACAGATTCATCATAACCGCACTTCGAACACCGTCTGCTATACGAGCTTCTCCCTGCACTGAAATGAGGATGGCTACACCTCCGGCACGAAAACTCATCCGTCCACTTGATCTCTGCCATAAACCTCAGACAACTTTCATCGTCCGGATACATCGCACTAAACTCTTCGAAATCAACCTCCTTCGACAAAATACGCGCTTCCTTGACCTCCGCCACATCATGCTTCAGCTGGATATTGTCTTTCGCCAACAAAGCATTCATTGCCTCGATCTCCCGCGACTGACGCTCCAGCCTCGCATTGGCCTCCTCCAGCCTCCCGTTTTGCTCCTCAATATGTTCCGACTTCTCCACCAGCTCCCGGGTCTTGATCTTCACCTGGTGTTCCAGCTCCTCATTAAGCGTGTCCTTCAAATGCTGGTTTTCTTTCAACTGCTCAATAATCCTTTCCTGTGCCTCCGCTTTCTCAACACGCAACAACCGGATCTTATCACTGATAGCGAAACTCAGGAACATCATCTCCATAATGAATGCAAAGCCCAGACTGTAGTGAGACACAGACCCGAAAGGCATCCAGTTAAATCCAAAGTAAAGCAGCAGCTTGGTAGTGATCCCGAATAACAGGAAGGAGTATCCTACCACAATAAACCTGGCGTACCGATAACCTTTTACCAGACATCGGATGCCGATATAGAAAGCCGCGAGAAGCGGGATGAACTCAAAAGGTTTGAAAGTAAACCACTGCGGGAAGATGGTCAGGCTAAGGATGAATACAATAGTGCGGAAGATAACCGCCCCCACGGCCAGATTATACAACGACCGGTGATTCTTCCGCAGATGCAGGATCGACACTGTAAAGAAGAGGGACAGACACGATGCTGCGAACTGCGCGATCCCCACTGCATATTGATTCCAAACCGGCGCATTGGGCCATAAGTACTGGTAACTGATTCCGTCGGCGCTCATTTCAAAAAGTCCAATGCTTACCAGATAGAGCACATAAAGCAGATAATGGCTCTCGCGGACCGCTGCATACATCAAAAGATTATAGAAGCTGAATACGAGAATCATTCCGTAGAAAATGCCAAAGAAAAAATACTCGTCCGTGGCGTAATGAAATAACCATTGGCCTGAGCGCAGAACCACAATGACGTCGGCACGCTGTTCAGACTTCACTCTGAAATAATAAGTCACCTCATCGTCTGACGAATTATCAAGGGGCACAATGAAATTCTTGTGAGGAAGAAACCTGGACTCAAAAGGAAGCTGATCACCAAACAGGTCTTTCCGGTACTTCCCGTTTCCAACAGGAGAATAGAATTCTATGTAGTCGATCGTCTGATCGAAGAACTCGATGTACCAGTTCTTTGTCGAGGATGAATTGTGTTTTACTTTGATCCGGTGCCAGTACGCCGACGATTTATTCGTATTGGTTGGATTATAAAGAGCACTGGGTTTAAACCTGTCATCATATTTTCCAGACACGATATCATTTACGTCGATGTTTCCATCGGGATCCTCGAAATATTCAATGGCGCTGAATACAAAGAACTGCTGATCGATCGTGTCGCTGATAAGCAAAGCAGGCTGCGCAACGGATCTTATGAAAAACGTTGAAAATAATAGCAATAAGATCAGTGACCGGGCCAAGCGCTGAATTTTGCGGTAAAGTAGAAATCCTATTCGTTGAACCCTAATGAAAATCAGCTGGTTCCCACTCCTCAAAAGAATAATCCCCAACCATCATCTTTTGCCCTGGAACTATCGAAAGAACGGACCCATTCAATGAACAGCTTGCGGAAAAGCTCTATTTCCTTTTTCAGAAGTATGAGATAGTCTTTAGGAAGCGCACCGTCGAACAAAAGGGATTCTGACTGGTTGCGCAAGCTTCGGGCATGGATCTTAACAATGGTGGCGTTTTCCATCTTCCCTACAAAATCATCAATGGCTTCCGCAGCTGCAATGCGTTCAGGGATTACAATGGAATCTTCCAGCATTGTGTTCATGTGGATCATCCTCACGCGCTCGTCGTCAATTGATTCAATTATGCGACGCGTAAGATCACGGATCTCTTCAGCTTTCTGAAAGATCGGCAGGGATTCAACACGTTTGCGTTCCTTCTCGGGATCACAATCGTTGTTGTCATTTTGATCCTGATCCTCGTCCTCCCACATAATACAAAAGTCTTTCTTATCCGAATATGCCACCGCGCTTCTTCGTCGTACGCCTTGGCGCAGTGCCAAATAACATTCCAAACACACCCCGAACGATTTCTCTGCCTACCTGCTTGGCAACAGGCGAACCCATCACTTCATCAAAGGTAGACTTCTCCTGCCGACGCGTTGTTCGCCCGTTCTGACCAGACTGACGCGTTGAACTGGACTGCATCTCCTCGTGATTCTTCATCCTCTCAGACAAAATCTCGAACGCACTTTGAGGATCGGCGTCGTCTTTATACTTCTTGTAAGAATCAGATTGTTTGATACGGTCCGCATACTCATCCGCACTCAGAGGTCCCATCACCGACGCAGGAGGCGCAAGGTGTGTCACCACCGTTTCAGTGGGAATACCTTTCTCATTGAGAACCGTTATAAAGGCTTGTCCTGTTCCAAGCTGCGTGAACTGCTTCTCCATGTCATAATACACCGACGACGGAAACGTCTTCACAGTCTCTTTCAATGCCTTCACATCATTCGGTGTGAAGGCCCTGATAACGTGATGTACTCTGTTACCCAACTGCGACAGCACATTCGCGGGAACATCCTGCGTAAGCTGTGTACAGAAGAAAACCCCTACCCCTTTTGAACGAATCAAACGTATCACCTGGTCGATCTGATCCATAAACGCTTTCGGAGCGTCCTTAAACAGCAGGTGCGCTTCGTCAAGGAAAAAGATCAGCTTCGGTTTATCAAGATCACCGGCTTCCGGGAGGCGCTGATACAATTCCGCGAGTAACGCCAGCATGAATGTCGAGAAAACAGCAGGCTGACCCTGGATGTCGGATACGTTCAGTAACGTTATGACTCCTTTGCCATCCACTTTTTCAAGAAGATCCTCCACTTCGAAACTTGGTTCACCGAAGATCTGGTGGACACCCTGTTGTTCCAATGATACTATCTTTCTCAGGATGGTACTCGAAGTCGCAGAGGAGATCTTACCGTAATCATTTTTTATTTCGGCAGCGCCTGGCCCATCCGTTAGATATTGAAGAACCTTCTTGAGGTCATTGAAATCAACAACAGCAAGGTTCTTGTCATCGGCATACTTGAATAGAATATTCAGCACTCCGGTTTGAGTATCATTGAGATCAAGAATCTTACTCAGCAGGACGGGACCGAATTCTGTAACCGTTGCGCGCATCTGAGCACCCGCTTTACCGGTGAGTGAGAACAACTCTACAGGGAACTCGGCGGGAGTGTACTGAATGCCGAGTGCGTCCACGCGTTCCTGAATCTTTGCATCCGGCGTCGCTGCTTTCGCCATCCCGGAAAGGTCACCTTTCATGTCCGGCATAAACACAGGGACACCGGCTGCCGAAAGCTGCTCAGCCATCAATTGTAACGTCCGTGTTTTCCCGGAGCCCGTGGCACCGGTGACAAGACCATGACGATTCATCATCCTCAACGTGAGATGAACTTTTGCATCAGAAAGTATTTCTCCATTGAGAACACCCGCGCCCAGGTAAATCGATGGGAGCGACGTTGTATAAGATTTCGTGATCGAACCGATGAATGCCTCTTTTGACATGGTCTGTGGGATTACTCTTCAGCGAAGTTTCTAAACGTGTACGAAAATCCGATGTTGAATACCTGACTAATCTGCGCTCCTGAATCCTGGTCAAAGTCATATAGGAGAATACCTCCCAGACCAACATTGATAAATCTACCTGCTTTCACATTGAACGAAAGGTCAAGGCGATGGTCGATGGTCTTCATTTCAAGTGTCTCGTAATTTGCGTACATCATGTAGCGCCACTTGAAGTTAACATTCTCCGCAATGTCTTTATTGAAATCTGCCATTAACTGGAATGCAAGCCACTCAAAGCGGGTGGTCTCACCAGGTTCAACACCATAAGGTTCCGGTCCAACGGTTTCAAAGAAACGCTCGGGATCCTGAACGATCGTAATTCTGGGAGCGAACGGAGAGAGTCTCAACTTGAAGAATGTGGAGGGTGCATACTCAAGACCCCATGCAGATGTAATGAATGCAGGGGCAAATATATCTGAGATCAGAAGGCTTTGCTCCACTCCCAGCGCGTCGTCCTCATACTTGTAACCTTTGCTGAATTGCGATAGGAAGTTCAGCGATGTGAATGCACTCCACTTGGAAGAAAGCTTGTATCCGTATTTGGTGTCAAGGAAGATCCTGTCGATATTCTTGCGGAAGCCCTGGCCTTCATTCCTCATGAATCCATACATAAAATCTATTTCATTGTCCCAGGAATCTTTTCCGCTCGCATAGTTCGCTTTGTAATTGAAGAGAGCATTTAATCCGACAGAGTTAATACCACCGGCTTTCCAGTTCGACGAGAACGAAGCCTGGTTCAGGTTGACATTGGCGATTAGCTTCTTACGCCAATTTGATAACGAGTCAATTCGCACTATCTGCGCAGCAGAAAAAGTAACGCTTGCGCAAATAAAAAGGAGAGTAAGTTGAAACTGTTTCACGGCTTTTCAATTTAGACCGCAATATCGCGTCTAAATCGTTCCCGGGAAATGTCCTTTTTCAGATATTATTCAGCTTAATTTCATCGAGGGCCACCTCAGTAAGCGGCTTGGTGATGAATTTGATCACGTGGTTGTTGTTGACAATCTTGTCAATATCACGTTTGTTGTCAGAACTGGAGAGAATGATCACCTTGCATTTGTTACGAACAAGCTCGTTAAACTTCTCGAACTCATACAGAAATACGAACCCATCGACGATAGGCATGTTGATATCCAAAAAAATAAGGCTGGGAAGGTTCTCGGCGGTATTCTGGTTTTCACGGAGATAATCCAAAGCGGCTTTCCCGGAACCTTTGACTTCTACCCGTTTAGCGAACTTAGTGATCTCGATAATGCGCTTACTGATAAAATTATCAGTGTCGTTATCGTCAACAAGCATGACAAGGTCTATGGCTTTCGTTGTTTCCGTTTGCATCAAAAAAATTAGGCTAAGTTCAACTACTCTGTTCTATACAGCCATCACAAAAATATCCTTTTTTGCAAAATATGGTAACGCGTCTGCCAAATTCACGCCGCGGGCGTAATAATTTGAAGAAAATCGAATAAAACGAGCTGACTACCTTTTAATGATCTTCAGCTTTTCGCCAACAGCGAGATTGAAATCCCGCTTATTATTCCATTCCATCAACTCTTTGATGGTAACTCCGTACTTCCTGGCGATGCTGTATACAGTATCCGTAGGCTTTACTTCATGTACGATGTTCATCGCAATAGGCTGCTCTTCTTCTGCAATTGCACTTTCAGAAGGGGCGGTCACCTGTAACTCCTGACCGGGACGGATGCCTTGCTGAAGGTCCAGGTTGTTCCAGTTCACAAGATCCATCACGCCAACACCATACTGACGGGCTATCGCATAAAGCGTTTCCTTCGGCTGTACCACATGCACCTCTTTCTTCTCTAAAGGTGTTTCTACAACAGGAACTGAAACCACTGAATCAGATGGGATCGTCACTACAGACATCTGCTCTGATACAGGAGCCTGGATCACAGAATCCGTGGCCGTTTTGATCTGCTCAGATGGAGTGTCCGCCATGATAACATCATTCTTGATTGGCGGGACCGCTGAAGAATCACTGACTACCACGACCTCGATCGGCTTCACTGCAATAGTTTGCTTCGAACCCTCTGAAGATGCAGCTGGCGTCACATCCCAGGCAAACGTTTCATTCTCGTTCACCTCCACAGGACGATCAAAACTCTTCTGCGCCGGCTCATCCTTCGGACGTTGCGTCGCCAGCCAGAGTGTTGTTCCTGCTGTGACTTCCTCTCCCTCCGAAAGCCTGTTGAATTTCCTTAATCTCTTGATCTGCACACCGTATTGCTGACTCACAGACCATAAAGTCTCACCCGGAGATACTTTGTGATAAGCCTGCGTAGCGCGATTACGCTTCTTTCCAAGCAAATAATATGATCCGCTTGTGATCGGATCGCTGATGGAAATATCGTTCCACTTCAGGAATGCTGACAGATCAACACCGGCACGAGCCGCAAGGGCTGTCGGCGTTTCCTTCTCTCTGGCACGCACAGCGACAATACCGTTGATCTTGATCTTCTCAAGAGCCGTCTTCACGGTCGGCGCCTTGGTAGAGTTTGAATTCAGCCCAACCGTTGTCGCGAGTGGTGTAGCCTCAGGAAGTTTAAGTCCGCTAGGATCTCCCTTCACAGGAATCATCACCGCATAAGTGCGATCCTCAGGGATGCGGTTGCCCTTCAACCATTTGTTGTACAACTTCAGCTCTTCAATATCCACATTCATCTCCCGCCCTATGTCAGAAAGCGTGCGCTTGTCAGTGATCGTCGGATAAGAAACCACTTTGATCTCTGGCTCTCCTTTGGTAAACCCTTCATAGGCGATCTTATGAGCGAGGTACTTCTTCACATACCAGTAAGTGTTCCCCGTAATATCAATTTTCTTTTCTCCTGACCGGGTGTTCTTCTCGCTTCTCATCACACCACCTGCGCCCATTTGATAGGACTGAAGAGCATACAACCAGTTATTGAATATGGAATTGTTCTTCTTGATGTATCTCGCTGCCGCTCTCGTAGCAGAGACAATATTCATCCGCTCATCGATATCACGATCGACGCGAAGTCCCATTTCAATAGCGGTGAAATCCTTGAATTGCCAGTAGCCGACTGCGTTGGAAGTGGACACTGCATCCGCCACCAGAGCACTTTCCTGAATAACGAGATACTTGAAATCGTCCGGGACGTTCTCTTCGGCGAAGATCTTCTCAATCACCGGGAAGAATGTCCGCGCGCGTTCCACCTTCACATTGAATGATTTTGGGTAACGCGTGAGAGCATCCACGTCTTTCTGGATCTCACGCCGGGCGTCATCGCGAATAGTCAGCGTAAGGTCAGCAAACTGAAGTTTGTGCGGAACTTCGATGCTTTGCGCGCTCGCGATCGTCGTCGCAGCAAAAAATAGCGCCAGGAATAACTTCATAAAAAGCTGTTACTGATCAAATAACGTCTACAAAGATAATTTTCTTATCATCATAATAC
>JAEYXN010000050.1 GCA_023431285.1 Bacteroidota bacterium | reverse complement strand
ACAGTGGTGTATTCATTCGCTCCGGTATCGAAGGAACGAAGATCAGTGGATGGCAGGTAGAAGTCGCGCCGAAAGGTCATCATACAGGAGGAGTATATGAATCTTATGGACGGGAGTGGCTCATTAAGCCGAAGCCTGAAGATGAAGAACATCTGAAGACCGGTGAATGGAACGAACTAAAAATTAAAGTCGTCGGTGATCAACTTACCTCGTGGCTCAATGGTCATGAGATGGTGCAACTGAAAGATGAAAAGATTGGAGCCGGGACTGGATTTATTGCGCTGCAAATACATGATGGCGGCGGCATTAAAGTGCGTTGGAAAGATATCAAAATTCAGGAGATGCATTGATCTCCTGTAAATCGTCGTAAAGGATTCCTCACCAACATCCCGGTACTATGCAAAGACGAGAGTTTCTCAAACGCAGCGCCCTCACAACGCTTGGGCTACATTTTCTTCCTGGCATGGCGCAACGAGTGGCCGCCAGCGACAGGGTACGTATTGCACTGGTAGGCGTGGGTTGGATGGGTACAGAGCATCTGAAATGGTTTGCCGCCCTGCCCGAGGTTGAAATCGTAGCACTATGCGATGTCGATAAAGAACACCTCGATACCGCTCTCAAGACACTCCTTTCCCTTCAGCCTCAAAGTAGAGCCGAAGGGTATACCGATTTCCGCAGAGTACTCGACCGAAAAGATATCGATGCAATCACCTGTGGAACGCCGGACCACTGGCATGCACAGATCGCCTCTCTTGCTTTCGAAGCAGGAAAAGATGTATATGGGGAGAAGCCGCTCTCGTACGATCTGAAAGAAGGACAGATGATGCTGAAGTCAATGAAACGCCATGACCGCATCTTTCAGATGGGAACCCAGATACATGCCGGAGATAATTATCATCGCGTTGTTGAGATCATTCGTGCGGGTGTTCTTGGAAAAATTCACACGGTGCGTCTTTGGAAGACAGGAGCGCCGCCGGACCTTGGCCCGCCAGACATTCAGGCTCCTCCTGTCTCTCTCGATTGGGACATGTGGCTCGGGCCCGCACCTTACACAGACTATACTCCTCAGAGATGTCATTTCACTTATCGTTATTTTCTCGACTACTCTGGTGGCGTCTTCGCTGATTTCTGGTGCCATATTGCTGATGTTGTATACTGGTCTCTCAATCCAAAAGGTCCTAAGACTATCGAAGCACGCGGTCAGGCGCCGACAGGATTCAATGACGCACCGGAATGGTTGGACGTCGATTATGACTTCGGTGATTTTAAATTATACTGGACTCACATTCCCCCGAATGTTCCCGGCGCCGCAGAGCGACATATCGGCGCGTATTTCGAAGGCGAAAAAGGCACGCTGTTGTGTGACTATGAAACACGTATTATTACAATCAATGGAGAAACGCTGACCGACTTTCCAGATGTTCCGGTGTCCATTCAAAGATCTCCCGGCCATCAGCAGAACTTCATCGACGCTGTGAAGTCCAGGAGGCAACCGGAATCAAATCTTGAGTATGCCCGCCGTATGACCATTCCAATGCACCTGGCCCTGATCTCTTATAGGCTCGGGCGAAAACTCACGTGGGATAATGACAAAGAAAAATTTGTTGACGACAAGCAGGCTAACTCATTTCTCCATCGCGAGTATCGCAAGAAGTGGGATTTAATGTAAGTACCAGTCTCCATAGCCATCTAATTTCTTAAAGGACGTCGGTTCTCATGACCGCGTGAAGGATTTGTTATCTTTTGTAAGATAATTATCTTTGTGACTAAGATAATTAGCGGATAAGGGTTTATGACGCAGGAAAGTACAGCCGTTCAGGTTAGAAAGGTGAGTCAGCAATATGTTTATACATCCCTCCAGTTTCATGAAGCAGTATCACGAAGTGTTGGCTTCGCTGGGACGGATCACAAGTACCTGGGATTCTTTCTCCAGAAAGGAAGCCTTACCGCAGGACAACTTGCTGAACTTACCGGACTCACCACCGGCGCCGTAACAGGCCTCATCGACCGGTTTGAAAAAAAGAAGTTAGTGAAGCGCCAGCCAGATAAGGATGATCGCCGGAAAATTTTGGTTGTACCTGATATCAAAAGGATCACAACTCTGCTGAAACCGTTCTACACTGAATTCCAGCGCGAAACGGAACGTCTCCTTGCGGGGTTTACCAATGGGGAAATGAAAATCATCGAGACGTATCTGAAAAGAAGCATCGATTTAATAGAGAAGACGAGACACAAAATGCAACGATAAAAACAAGAGGTATGGAGGAGAAAGAATCGATCAAGGGGCACAGCCCATTTATCCAAACGTACTTTCACGGTACGAAGGCAGATCTCAGGATAGGAGACTTAATCAAAACCGGTGTGCAATCAAATTACGGATTGCGAAACGCCGCAAAGTATATCTACCTAAGTGCTACCCTCGATGCGGCGGTCTGGGGAGCGGAGCTGGCTATGGGTGAAGGTCGCGAACGTATTTACCTTGTCCAGCCAACGGGACCGCTGGAGGACGATCCGAACCTGACAGACAAAAAGTTCAAGGGCAACCCAAGTATGTCGTACCGTTCGAAAGATCCGTTTAGAGTCGTTGGAGAAGTCACGGTCTGGCAGAGCCATTCCGCAGAAATGATTCAGTCCATGAAAGACGGATTGCAGAAGCTGAAAGAAAGAGGAATAGAAGCAATTGAAGATTAATCGGGTTGCCCGGTGAACGCTTTATTAAATTGAATTGTCAACGCGCGGTGAAATCGACGTGATTCAGTACATCATTCTTAGGAGATGAACGCAGTATCCTCAACCGCCGCCCATAAGTCAGCTGTCTCCAGATCCATTCCAGAGGACCGTAGTCGAAATATCGAAACCAGACATGACTGGCCCCCATTTGAAATGAATACACCGCGATTGCGATAGGGAAGTACACAGTTGGTCCGATAAAACCTCCCAACGCGAGAAACGCCGGAGCAAATAGAATAACACCGACCACGCTCTGCGTTATATAATTCGTCAGCGCCATCCTTCCCATCGGACGAAGGAAATTAAGCTTGCTCTTCATCGCAGGCTTTAGGTACCATAGGCATAGCGTTGCCGCATACGCGAGGCTGAGACTCGTAACGTTCAGGGCATACGCCAATGTGCCCCAGATCCCATTTGCGTCAGGTAAAAACATATTTTTTTCCCGGACATAGATCATCATTATCCCTGCGGGAATACCTATCGCGAACCCTATACGCTGAACACCAGGGAGCTTCGACTTGTATTTCGTCAGATTGATATGAAGTCCAGCCCTTCCCGCGCACATTCCCAATAAGAACATCGCGAGTACCTTTGGAATCCGGTTCCCCTCCATACGGAAATACAACGTCCATATCGACCCCGCCTGATTCCATCTAAGCTGGTCCATATAACTGTCATTGTTTGCAAGCCAGGCCGAAACATTCTCCTCTGTGATTCCAAGCTGCTTATCAACATCCTTTCCAAGATGCATCACAGGTGTCGCGATATTGAGCTTGCCGTTCGACAAAATCTTCGCTGTATCAAAGACGAGAGGGGATAGAAGCAAAACCCCTGCGATGATAATGGTTGTCTTGTTTTCAAAACTCGTGAACAAAGGCAAGAGCATTCCTACGAGGCCGTAGAACAGAAGAATATCACCATCCCAGATCAACAGCGAGTGCGCTATTCCAAAAAGCATCAGGATGAACAGCCTTCGATAAAAAAGACCCAGGCGTGTCTTGCCGGACTTGTCTTTACGCGAAATGATCACCGCAAAGCCGACCCCGAATAACATTGAAAAGAGAGAATAAAATTTTCCCTCCAGAAAGAGCGTTGAAAAATAATTCAGCCATCGGTCAACGCTTGCGCCAGGCAGCGAAGCAGCGACTTCTGGAGGAAGTAATTTGTAATAAGACAACATCCCATAGTTGGCAAGCGCAATCCCGAGGAGGGCGAAGCCCCGAAGTATATCAAGAATATCCGCACGTTCAGAGCTTTGAACCGGTGCAGATTCTGTGGTAGGTGCGTGTCCTGGTTTCATCTACCGAAGATATGCAGCTTTAAAGTGTGTTTTATCCCATGATGATGTGACACGTCTTTATCTCAATGAATAGGGATGCCCGAACAATAAGTGGGGGTTAACCAATGACGATGCCCTGGGGGTTGCCGTCCCTCCGCGCATGTCGGCGCCACGGCCGCGCTATCCGCTATACTCCTCCCCCCGAATACTCGGGGGTCCGGGGTGCCGCTCCTATCGCTAACCCGGAGCCCGCAACAAACATGAATTGTCCAAACATTGTGTCCTTTGCACACTATCCGGTAGGAAGGGTGTGCGATGTTGTTGCGATGTGTCGTGTGTAATGATATGTGCGCGCACAAATTGTCGGAATTAGAAACATCGAAGAGATAAATTTTCTACTTTCGGTCTACCAAACAAATTTAAGTATGCAGTTTTCAAAACAGGTTCTGCGGTATGCTCAGTATGCAGCATTCATCGCCCTGATGTTTGTCATCGCCTCGTGCAATGATTCAAAACCAACGTCACCCGAAGCGAAGCTTGCCTTCGAACGTGTGATTCCTAAACCAGTATCTGCAACCGCTACGGGAAAGACTTTCTTCGTCTCCGCCAAAACAACTATTGGAGTGGATTCATCTTCCACGGAACTCCGCGCTGTTGCAGATTATCTCGCGGAAACGCTTAAGTCTTTGACTGGCCTTTCCATTAATGTCTCAGACAAGCAGGATGCATCCATCATGCTCAGCCTTAACAACGCCACTGGCGCACTGGGGGAGGAAGGGTATGAATTGCAGATCAATGAAGAACAAATAAAAATAACGGCAAACAAATCTGCAGGAGTGTTCCATGGTGTTCAAACGCTCCGCCAGATTATCGCTGAAAAAGACGAGAAAGCATCAGGCGATGAGTGGGAGGTTGCTACCGGTTCCATTACGGATCACCCGCAATACGCATGGCGTGGCTCAATGCTCGATGTGGCGCGCCATTTCTTCGCTGTCGAAGATGTGAAGCGTTATATCGATTTGCTGAGCCTTTACAAGATCAACATCCTTCATCTTCACCTGAGTGATGATCAGGGTTGGCGCATAGAAATAAAGTCTTGGCCCAACCTTACCGCTATTGGCGGACAGACGCAGGTCGGCGGTGGAAAAGGAGGATTCTATACTCAGGAGCAGTACAAGGAAATTGTTGCCTACGCGCAGTCGCGGTTCATCACGATCGTTCCTGAAATTGATCTTCCCGGCCACATCAACGCTGCGTTGGTTTCCTATCCTGACGACTTGCTTCCAGGCCCGCCAATTCGCCTCGAAGCCGGAGAGAAGCCGCGACCTGTTGCGGGCCAGCCTCACTTCGGAATGGAAGTCGGTTTCAGTACACTGAGTCTTAAAAAGGAATCAACATTCAAATTCGTGAATGATGTCATTCGTGAGATATCGGCGATTACACCGGGCCCGTACTTTCACGTGGGCGGTGATGAAGCTGCTGTGACACCAAAGCCTGACTACATCGCTTTTGTAAATCGCTTTAAGGAAATAGTGAATGCTAATGGCAAGATCATGATTGGCTGGGAAGAGATTGCGCAGGCGGATCTTGACTCAACAACGATCACACAATTCTGGCACTCCCGTGATTATGCAAAGATGGCGGCGGAGAAAGGTTCAAAGATTATTTTCTCACCATCTAAGAAGGTATATCTGGATATGCAGTATGATTCTACTTCGCGCATTGGACTGCATTGGGCTGCGTATATCGAGGTGGACTCTTCTTATCAGTGGGATCCTGCGACCCTTGTGCCGGGCATTGAGCGTAGTCAGATCATGGGAGTAGAGGCTCCGTTGTGGACCGAGACCGTTGAGACGATGGACGACATTGAATATTTAGTATTTCCTCGTTTGCCGGGTATCGCTGAGGTTGGCTGGACCGCGGCATCAGCAAGAAACTGGAACGAATACAAAGTTCGTCTTGCTAATCATGCGGGACCGTGGAAAGCCATGGGAATCGATTTTTACCGATCACCTAAAGTCCCGTGGACCGACGAACCACAACGATAAAAATGAAATCCCGCGCCGGCGGGATTTTTTATTTCTAGCGTCGCGCGGCTTGCATGCTTCAGGGCCGGGGTGCGCGCCGTTATTTGGCGTGTATCCTGCATTCCCTTCTCAAAAGGGCGCCAGCCCTTATGAACGCGCCCCTCCGCGCCTCCGCGTCTCCGCGTTGAAATTCCTCGAAACGCATCTCTGGTGGCTTTTTAGATTAAACTTTCAAAAAGTATTGAAAGTTTAATAACTAAATGATTACCTTAGCCGTATAATCGGGCAGGGACGGCGTCCAGGCAGGATAATCCTGAAAAACATGAAATCACTATCCACTAAGCTCATCATCTACGACAGCAACTGCAAAGTCTGCTCATCGCTGAAAGATTTCGTTTTGAGATTTACCTCTATCCCAGACGAAAAAGTGAAAGCCTTCAAAGATCTTGAGCACCCCATGAGCAGCAAAGTGGACCCTGAGAAATTCAGAAACGTAATGGCGTTGATCGATACGAACGGAGGAGAAACGATCTATGGAGCAGAAGGTGTCGCCTACATCTTTTCAAGTGAATACAAACTGATAAATTTTCTACTCCAGTTTAAGCCCGTCTTCGCGCTCTTTAATTTTCTCTACAAAACACAGGCATACAACCGGTATGTGATCGCTACGCCAATAAGTAGTTTTATATGCGACTGTTTCCCCGACAGGGTGGTGAAGTATAGAGTAAGTTATATTCTCATTGCAATATTCATATCGGTTCTCCTCACAGCGCTCTTTGGTGTTTCTTTGAAGGGCTTCTTTCCCGGAATGTCCAGTGCAGAAGCTGCAGCTCAGATGCTATTGATGGCTGGAACAGGATGGGTCCTGCAAATACTCATGGCAATAATATTATTACGCGACGATGCCCTTGATTACATTGGCCATCTTGCCACTATAATGGTAACCGGTTTGTTGATACTCGTTCCGTCAATGTTACTCACAGCCATTATGGGTCCGGTCTCTCTGTGGATTCCCGCAGTCAGCGTAGCCTTTAGTAGCAGCTTCATGTTGTATCTGCACATGTACCGCGTGAAGTACCTCGGACTTTCTTCGCTATGGACCGTGAGCTGGTTTTTGTTTCTTCAATCAACAGCATTGTTCTGGGTTTATTTGTTTCATTTAAATTCACTGTCATGAATTTCCTAAAACGGCTTCCGATTCATTACAAAGGCGAACTTCACGATGTAAGATTGGTGAATTTCTCAGTCTCGATAGAGGAGGTTGCCGGCATGGTTCCCGCGGGTATCAAAGTGAGGGACTTCAACGGTCGGGCTATGATCTCTATGGTTGATGTGAAATTGAGTGACATGCGTCCGGTTCCCTATCCATTTCCAGGGTTCAGCTATCGCCATGTGGCCTTTCGCCTGTTGGTGGATGATAGTCAATACAACGGTGGTTCTGCTAAAGGAATATTTTTTCTGAGGTCGTTTACCGATAAGCCATTGATCGTTTTAGGTGGACGCCTTATGACCGACTACAATCTCGAGCGGGCCATGATCAGTGAGATCGATGACGAAGTGACAATCACACAAGGTGCCAATAGAGTCAGATATAGTCTCGATGGTGCAAGTACATTGATGAACGAGATGCTGCACGACACCATCGGCGCGCTGGACCGTGCGTACGCGGTACTCGGTGATTCGATAAGAGTCACACAGATTCAAAGAGAACGGTGGCCTATCCAATTGGTGGACTGCAATGTGTTTGAGAATACCTTCTTCAAAACCGCGCGGTTCGAAGGAGCCTTCCGCGTCCCGGAGACTATTTATTATCACTGGCTGCCGCCTAAAGTTGTCGCGTAATGAGAGTACTCATACTTGGTGCGTCCGGACAAATCGGCTCGGTGATCTTCAGCGGGCTTGAAAACTCCTACGAGGTCAGCGGTACATCCCGGAAAACCTATGGCAATCTACTGAAGTTTGATCCTTTCAAAGATGACTGGTCAACACTGGGGAAGTTCGATGTGCTGATCAATTGCGTTGGACAGATCGAGCCGACCGCTGAAAGTAGCTTCCATCATATACATGTGGATCTTACTAGTACGATAATTGCCAACCGCGGGAATATTGGTAATCCCCGGATCGTACAGATTTCAGCGTTAGGTGCATCCGCAAATCACCAGGTTGACTTTCTAAAGACGAAAGGACTTGCCGATGATTTGCTTTTACGACATCCGGATACTGCCGTCATCAGACCCTCTATTGTTTGTACACACCGAACTATGCTGGTGAAGAAGATGCGCATGCTTTCAAACCTGAGCAGGATTTCATTCGGTTTCCTGCCCGTCCCAAAAGGATTTCTGCAAACGAAGGTCCAACCGATCATGCCACAAGATCTCGTTGCATTGGTAAGAAAAGCGTGTTTTGATCGTAGTATAAACGTGATAGAGGCAGTAGGCCCAGTGCCTCTTAGCTTCGGCGAGATCATTCAATTGCTTGAGACCAATCGGGGAAGAAGGTTGCGTACATTGGAAATTCCCAGGACGCCTATTGATGCCGTTGTAAAAAGATTGATCGTTCCCTTATGGCCTGGTGTCATCAATTCACAACAGTATGATCTGTTGTTTAATGATAACATCGCCGATGCCGATAAATGCTCCCGATTACTAGGCAGGGCACCTATTGATTCACGAGCATTCTTTCGTGAGGAATTTTCAATAAACTAAGGCCGCGGTGGCTTACAAAGTACCCGACGATTAAATATACTATCATGAGCTTTTCAAAAAATACAGGAAACTTACTGATCGCCACAGGAATACTGCACAACGTGGTTGGTTTTATCATGGGCTGGAGCGTACTCACAGACATTGTCAGATCCGGGTTCATCAATTCCATTAATAGTGACATGGACCGAAACGCCATCTTTTGGTTTCTGTTCGCCGGCTTCATGTTGATCATGTTTGGAAAACTCATTCAGCATTACTTGGAAGCAGGCTGGCCACTGCCAAAATGGGTGGGTCTGAGCTTGCTGACGATGTCTCTTGTAGGATGCGTGATGATGCCCATCTCCGGATTCTGGCTTGTGCTTCCGCAAGCTGCGCTTATCCTGAATTCTGGTAGCAAAAGACGGACATTTCTTAGCTAAGAGTGTATGCCAGTCATTGAATTAGTTACCGTTATTAATGCACCAATCGAACGATGCTTTGATCTTTCAAGAAGTATTGATTTGCATAAGATGTCAGCGCACGGAACAAATGAGGAAGCGATCGCCGGCGTCACGACAGGTCTGATCGGATTCGATGAAACGGTGACGTGGCGGGCAAAACACTTCGGCGTAACGCAAACGCTATCTTCAAAGATCACTGCATTCACACGCCCATATCACTTTTGCGACGAGATGATAGAAGGCACATTCAAATATATCCGGCATGACCACTGGTTCGATGAAGCCGATGGAGGTTCTATTATGAAAGACAAGTTTGATTTTGAGTCTCCTGGGTATTTTCTTGGTAAACTGTTTAATTACCTTGTACTCACACACTATCTCCGTTCATTTCTTTTGCGCCGGAACGCGTTGATAAAAACAGTAGCCGAGGGTAACGATTGGACTGAATTGATATGATCGCTTCAACCCTCAACGGCATCATTGATCGGCGGATTCTCATCAACTACAGAATCAAACCAGAGATTGTGAGCACTCTGCTTCCACCACATCTTCAGCCGTTAATTATAAATGGATATGCAAGTGCTGGCATCTGCCTGTTGCGTCTCAAAGATATTGGCATTAGGTCTTCACCGTCTTTCCTTAGGATAAATTCAGAAAATGCTGCGCACCGCTTTCTGGTGACTTACAAGGAAAATGGCAACATTATGCAAGGCGTATACATTCCAAGACGCGATACGGATTCCCTGCTAAACGTCTTCCTGGCAGGTAAAATCTTATCGTGGCCGCACTTTTCGGATTCGTTCAGAGTGGCGGAACATGACGGATCTTACTTTGTTGATATGAGAAGTCGGGACGGGAAAACGCAAATAAAGGTCGATGCAATGTCAGGTTATAAGTTTCCCTCCAACTCTATGTTTCATTCTCTTGAACATGCTTCGTCTTGCTTTGAGAATTGCTCTACTGGGATTTCACCCTCGACGAGTCCGGGCATCTTTAAAGCAATCCATTTGTGTACGAGGAATTGGAAGGTTTCACCATTAAAGATAAAATCACTTTCGTCGAGCTATTTTCAGGATCAATCTGTTTTTCCGCCGGGCTCTATCACGTTTGACAATGCATTACTCATGCAAAATGTTAACCACGAATGGCGAATCAAGAAGTAGACTCAACTGTTCCTTCCAAATCATCTTTTACTCAATGCAGGATCAGCCTAAAAGCTGATCCTGTAACTAATCGTCGGAAGAATACCCAACTGTGTTGCTGAAATGATTTTCTGTTGCCGGATCACATAATACTGGCCGACCACAACTTCGTTATTCAGTATGTTTTGAACATCTATCTTAAACTCGTGTGTCGTCTTCGGACGGTTCCGGCGTAGTCCCACGGAGAAATCGAGTCTGAAAATATCCTCACTTTTCATTCCGAACGGACGCGTCTCGTCCCGAACCTCTTCACCGCGCTGTGTGGATGCGGCAAGATCAACTGGCGTGTAACGCTTTCCGCCAATCAAGACAATCTTGGTATTCAGGAATAACACCCGGTGCTTGTTCTCATTACCGAGAGGAAATTCTTTTCCGCCGATCAGGTTTCCAACATAGTTGTTGTCGAATGCAGACCGACGCTCAACGCCATCATTTGCAGTGTACAACGACCGGAAGAGTGAAAGCGTCGACATATAATAGAAGCCGCGGTGAAAATACCTTTCCAGCGTAAACTCCACTCCATAATTTTTACCAGATCCTTCGTTGATCAGTGTGCGTGCAGTGTAACCATCAGTTTCGTTCAACATCGAAAAAGGGCTTGTGGGATCATGATCCACCGGAACATTGTACAGGTGCTGATAGTACGTTTCCACTTTCAAGTGAGTGTTACTATTGATATTGTGATCATACCCCAGGACGAAGTGGGCCGATTTCGTCAGCGCCAGGTCTTTGTTTGGTTGAGTGAATGATCCTTCCTCATCATACACCTTTGCCAAATATGTTCCGATTCCTTCAAGCTTGCTGTGGATACCAAATCCTGCAGAGAACGCTCCCTTGTGATTGGCCTGCCACCGGATTGCTGAACGTGGCTCCAATGAGTATTGCCCATCAAGACCTAAGCGGATATAATGAATACCATTTACAAATGTCAGGTTTTCGGATGCGCGATATTTCCACGTCACATATGCCTGGGTAACATCGGCATGACCCTTCTCATCAAGCTCATTCACGAGCAGGTTATCAGAGAAGTCCCAGTCATCGGAGGTGATCTTGAAGTTCTGACGCGTGAAAATGATTCCGGCTTCTACTTTTTGTTTTGCGTTGATCTTGTAGTTGAAAGCGGTGGTTCCAATGAGAAACGTCTTCCCGAAATTGGCCCCGGAGCTTTTGATATAATTTCCGTTGTCGCCGTCAGGGATCTCTTCTTCAAAGACCAAGCTGGATCCCGTCGCTGCAAGGGAACTTCGGATGTAAATGTTGTCGCTAATCTGGAAAAGATGTGAAAGTCCGATCACTCCGAGTTTGTTGTTCATTTTTGCGCGTGAAAGAATGATCGTTTCATTTTCTTCATCAGTCTCGTCATCCGCGATGCTGCTCAAACCTCCAAGTCCAAACAGAGAGAAGTGATGCTTTTTGTTTGCAGGAAGGTGAATCTTGAATGAGAGGTCCTGATATTTTGGAATACCGCCGAAGTCTACGATTCCGGCGTTGGACAATAAATCAAGTGATGAATATCGATAGTTGGCGATGTATGATCCTGCATAATTTTTCCGGAACGGACCTTCAGCGGCTACGTCGAGTCCAAGAGTACTTACTGTTGCCGTGTATTCGCGTTTTTCGTTGTTTCCGTTTTTTAGTTTCATATCGAATACCCCTGACGTTGCATCTCCGTACTCGGGAGAAAAAGCGCCCGTGTAGAAGTCGGAATTGGCAAGCATATTACTGCTCAGGGCATTGATAGGTCCGCCTGTTGTCCCTTCTCCCGCGAAGTGATTTGGATTTGGGATCGCGATCCCTTCCAGACGCCACAAGACCCCTCTGGATGAGTTTCCTCTGACGATGATGTCATTATTTCCTTCAGCGTCACCAGCAACCCCTGCAAACGACGCCGCTAATCTGGCAGGATCATCGAAAGATCCGGCGTATCTGCGAGTCTCCTCCACTGAGAATGAACGTGCACTCACGATGGACATTTCATTCAGGATTTCGCCTTTGGTTTCTCCTGCCGAAACAACAATCTCATTGAGGGTGGATACGGATTCTGTTAGAGTGATATTAAGAACAACTTCTTTTGCTGAACCAACGAGTATGTTGGGAATGACTTTATCTTCGTATCCGACAGAGGATACTTTTAACGTCACACGTCCCATCGGGATGTTGTTCAACCGATAGTTACCGTTTTCATCGGTAGAAGCACCAACCAATGGATTACTTCCAACGACAACGACGGTGACACCAGGTATTGGAACCTGGCTGTCCTGGTCAATTACATTTCCTCTCACTGTTTGTAGCAGCTCCTGTGCTTCGACGTGGATTACGCTAACGAGTATAGCTAAGGTGATCAATAGGTTTCTATTCATGGCTTGGTTTTTTTCCAAGACAATTACAGGATGTGAAACCCCTATCGACTCTTGAATCTTTTTATAAAAAAGTTAAACGTTAGAACTTCTTGTTACGGAAGACTTTCATTTGCTTGAATAGACGCGATACAGGGAGGTCATCCTTTTTGATATCCAGAGGCAATGTAAATGGATAGAGTGCTCATTGAAGATGGAAGAGCCCCGCGTTAGCGACAGGAGCGGCACCCCGCAGCCAGAGGGTGGTGCGTGGCAGGTGCGTCTCTGGCGAGGAGTATAGCGGATGGCGCGGCCGTGGCGGAGGTATGCGCGTGGCGACGGCAACGCGTGCGCCTGGCATGAACTAGGCATCGATAGATGATTATCCTGAGGGTGAAAGTCCCTTATGAGCGAGTTGGTGAAGCTCATTAGCAAGTCGCAAGCTGATTTGGAGTGATCCAAACGGTGAAGGAAGCGAGACTGCAAACTCCGGTCCTGATGGACAAAAACGATATAGAGAGGCTGTATCATGTGGGCAAGTGACCGCGAACTCACAACACCCGTAACCAACAAACATGATTCAGTGGATATCGCAGGCATTGGAGGAAGGATTTAGTTCTTACCCAGGGAGGTCTACCTCTAGTTTTGGTTTACTAGAAAGGTAGAAGTCAGCAGAGGTCATAGTACTGGTGGAAACGAGCCGTAAGTGCTACGGAGGTCTCACATACCCAAGAAGGACCAAACATTGAATTGTCTCAAATGGAAAAGGAGGGCATTGTTGCAAAAGGTAGTTTCCGAGATGATGTTCAGCCTTAACTAAGCGAGACAGAGAACAAAGCGAGCAAGATGTTAGAAACAATTCTGAGTAAATCGAATCTTCTGGCCGCGAGTAAACACGTGGTTGCCAATGCCGGCTCACCCGGCGTTGACAGCATGACTGTATACGAGCTATCAAAAGATGTTACCCGCCACATCAACACACTCAGAAAGGACGCGAAGGAAGGAACGTATCAACCCAGAGCAATTCTTGGTGTTACTATTCCAAAGGCAAATGGGAAAACCCGTTTATTAGGTATCCCAACCGTTGTAGATCGGTTGCTGCAGCAAGCCGTTAGCCAAGTACTCAGTCCAAAATTCGAGACAGAGTTTAAAGAGCATAGCTACGGGTTCAGACCAAACCGCAATGCTCATCAGGCTATTCAACGAGCCATGAAGAATATCCATGATGGATTTAACAGGATCATTGACATTGATCTGAAAAACTTCTTCGACGAAGTTGACCATGGGATACTGCTCACGCTCCTTCATCGGAAAGTGAGATGTCCACAGACCCTAAAATTAATACGTCAATGGTTAAGAGCTCCTATGAAAATCAATGGACAATTAACCAAAAGACGTAAAGGGATCCCGCAGGGCAGCCCTCTTAGCCCTCTGCTGTCTAACATCATGCTACATGAATTAGATACAGAACTGGAGCGACGAGGACATCGCTATGTCAGGTACGCCGATGACTTCAGTATCTATGTCAAAAGCAAAGCATCAGCGCAACGTGTGAAAGCTGGGGTTCATGATTTTCTAGAGAAAGTTTTGAAACTCCCGATTAACACTGAGAAGAGCGGTATACGCAAGCCCAATGAATTCCAGATACTCGGACACAAAGTCGTCCGAACCCATCGGAAGAATGGTCAAGCGCAATATCGTCTCGCTGTGCAGTCTTCGAAAATGGATACCCTGAAAAGGGAATTGCGGAAGATCACGGCCCGCCGCGCACCTCTTAGCTTTGATGAACGAGTTGCAAAATTGAGACTGCTACAGCGTGGATGGATCAACTACTTCTGCCTTGCTAAACTCACCAAGGAGGTTAGGCAATTAGATCGCTGGGTTCGAACACGCTTACGCTGCTGCATTTGGACTGACTGGAAGCTACCTAAACGCCGTGGAATTAATTTACGCCGACTAGGCGCGACACGCTCCAATGCTTTCTTATGGGGTAAGACGCGTCTCGGTCCTTGGGCGGTAGCTCAAAGTCCTATTCTACAAACGACCATCACCATTCGACGCCTTGAAAGCCGCGGCTATGAATCTATGACATCTTACTATGAACGCGTCGCTCCACAATTCAATGAACCGCTGTATACGCGACCCGTACGTACAGTGGTGTGAGAGGCCTACCCCATCCTTTACCAGGGTGGGGCGCCTACTCGATCCACAAGCAAAACCATCTGAGATTAGACTACACGGGGACAATAAGGATAAATGAAGTGTGTCGATTGCGTATAAATCATGAAGGTTTTAGTTTTTTCTGCGCGGGAATGAAAAGTATGCGGTATTTTTAGCAAAACAGGATTAATGTCTTCCGAAGGAAATACAGAGTTTGATGCAGTAGTGGTAGGATCAGGGCCCAACGGTCTGGCTGCAGCGATTGTGATGCGACACGCAGGTCTCTCGGTGTTGCTTATAGAAGGAAAGGATACAATAGGAGGGGGGTTGCGCTCCGCGGAGTTGACGCTGCCAGGTTTTACACACGATATCTGTTCGGCAATTCATCCGCTCGCAGCGGGTTCGCCATTGTTCAGTAAACTTCCGCTGGCAGATCATGGGCTTGAATTTCTTTACCCTGAATATTCAGCGGCTCATCCATTTGATGATGGCACCGCCGCCGTGCTGACGCGTTCGGTTGATGAGACCGCTGCATCGCTGGGAAAGGACGAAACGGCGTATAGAGATCTCGTTGCCCCGATCGTAGAGGACTGGCCTTCTATCGTGAATAACATCCTTGGTCCCTTGGGTCTTCCCAAGAATCCGTTTGCACTTTCGAGGTTCGGACTTAAGGCATTGCCCAGTGCAAGTTTCATCTCGAAACGGTTCTCCACAGAAAAAGGAAAAGGATTATTCGCAGGAATGGCAGCGCACTCGATCATGCCGCTTGAGAATTTTGCAACTTCCGCGATAGGACTTGTATTAATGGCGTCGGGGCATGTGAAGGGGTGGCCGGTGCCAAAAGGAGGATCAATGCAGATAGCCAATGCGTTGGCCTCTTACTTTACATCGACAGGAGGGAAGATCGAGACAGGGCGTTATATCACCAGCATCAAACAACTTCCATCCGCGCGGGCCATTCTCCTGGACGTCACGCCGAGACAAATGATTCAGATCGCACGTGAACGATTTTCTTCGGGATACCTCTCGCAGCTGCAACGGTACAAGTATGGGATGGGTGTTTTTAAAATGGACTTCGCCCTTGATGGACCTGTCCCATGGAAAGCGGAAGAAGTTTCCCGGGCGGGTACTATTCATTTAGGTAGTACGTTTCGGGAAATTGCTTTAAGTGAAAAAGAGACGTGGCAGGGGAGGCACCCTGAAAAGCCTTATGTTCTCGTCGCCCAGCAAAGTGTGATTGATGCGTCTCGTGCGCCACAGGGTAAGCATACGTTGTGGGCTTATTGCCACGTGCCTAACGGATCCACGGTGGATATGAGCGATGCGATCGAAAATCAGATAGAGCGTTATGCGCCCGGTTTTCGAGATCGGATACTACGGAAGCACACGTTCAATGCGCAACAGATGAATGAGTACAATCCGAACTACATCGGTGGCGATATTAATGGTGGAGCCATCACACCGTCTCAATTGTTCACGCGACCGGTATTGAGTTTGTCTCCATACAAAACTTCTGCGAAGGGAATTTACGTCTGTTCTTCATCAACCCCTCCCGGAGGTGGTGTTCACGGGATGTGCGGATACCACGCCGCTGATCGTGCACTCAGAGATTTGTTTGGTATGAAGCCTGCGATTAAGCTGGATTGAGTACTTCAATGCGGCAATTCACCCTTGAAAATACGACTGATTCTTAGAAAATAGTACAGACATCCCCTGATTGATCTTCGATCTGCTATTTTGCTCTGGCGTTTGAGCACGCAAAGGAATGAATGCAGTCTTTTCCAGTTTTTATTTAATCATATTAAGTATGTCAATCGAGAAAGATACGGCTTGTTTCGACCTGAATTCTCATGCATTTTATTGCGGGACTCTTATCGAGTACAAGCACAACGGTAAGGATATTGAACTTACTGTCGAGCTTGACCCACAGACATGGGAGACCGCGGATCTGCTGATGTTCTACAACCTGATGTGGGACAAAAGAAATGAGGGTACCATTAGTGGAACGAAACCGGTTCAGATATCGATGTTCCTCGATCGTGAGATCTATAGAACGTTAAAAGAGTCGGGCGAGCTCCTTACAGAAAAGTCCGCATTTGTATCGGCTCCTCAGGGTCATCCGATGAGAAGCACCCGTGCGTGGTTTGCCACTGAAGTAACAGAGGAAGTTGAACTTCCCGAAGAGTTGAAGAGCAAGGGGACACTGAGGGAAGGGTTTACCACGCATTGGAAGTAACCGCGTATGGAAGCAAAAATCCCCGCCTTATAAGATAGCGGGGACGTTGTGAGTAAATATTTTTGAGATCGTTTACCGGATCATTTTGTCCAGTCTCTTTTGCTCGAACGTTCTTCAGTTGGGAAATCCGCGGGTATGGGAATCGTTACATTTCCACTGGCGGCCCATTCGCAGGCGCGCTGAAACAGCGTAATGAAGCCCACACATTCCATTGAATAGTCGGTGTGCCCTAACGGAGTATGGAAAATTCTTCCGTTGCCGTATGTGACGCCGATCATCATGGGTTCATGACGGTTTGTGCCCTTTAATGGTGAGAAATGAGACGCGTTCTTTTCGATATCCGAGAATGAAGTTCCGAGAATAGTCATGTTTTTGCCCGGGCCTCTCATTCTGTCATACATTTCGTCTGGCGCGTGTAGCCATCGCGATGGCATTTGCTTAGTGATGGGGTGGTTGTTGTCGCGAATAGTGATCAGAAATTCATATTGGCGTCCATGTGATCCCGCGGGTCCGGCGGTTGTGTCGCGCACGACGTTATTGTTGTTATCGTAATACACGTATGGGCCGTCTTTTTCATTTCGGTTTCCCCACGCACCGAGGGCGATCATCTCGTTGAATGCTTTCCATTCGGGGAATGAATTGTCTGCGGCATGCACGACTACCAGACCTTTGCCGCTGGTGATAAATTTTTCAAATGACTTTTGTGTTTCTTCAGGCCATGGCGCGGCCATCCAGCCAAAGTTGGAGATGACTACGTCATATTTGGAGAAGTCAGGCTTAAAATCCGGGTCAACGGTGGGTTTATCGGTCTCAACAAATTCGATGTTACCACCCTCGGGGTATTTGCTGAGGAGTTGTTGACGTTTTTCTTTGCCGAGGTTCGGGTCGCCATCGTTATGCGGACCTTGCCATACGAACTTCGTGCGTGCTACTTCGACTTCAAAGATGCCGGTTTGCAGGAGGTAGTCTTTCATCATCGCTGTGGTCTTTGGCCAGATACCGTGATTATTCTGACCATCCACGATCAATGCTCTTAGTTTCTTTTTGTTGTTGTCGTTATTACTACTGGTTTGTTTAGACGGCATAGCACAAGAGATTAGAAAGAGGCTAATAGTAAATATGGATGCGCGCGAAGATGTAGAGAGAGTTTTCATGAAGTTTATAAGAATTGAAAACGGAAGGTAGGCAGGATAAGTGAAAAGTCAAATAAAACGCGGGAGACGCGGAGACGCTAGCATGCAGAGGAAACGCAGAGCGTGAAAGGCACGTGACCAACAGAAGAGCAAGACCCTCATCTAACTTAGCGTCCTGACCGGCAGTCTGGCAGCCCGGCAGACTGATACCAACGCAGAGTCGCGGCGACGCAGAGAAATGCATAATTGAAATACGGGGGTTCATCTGCGAGCAAGACACTCATTTAACATAGCAATTTCCCTGACCGGCAGCCCGGCAGACTGGCTGACCGACCTCACTTCAATCGATCTTCCGCCACATCATAAAAAAAGCTTCTCTTATGCTTCTTGAATTTCGCCAGCTCGAGAGTAGTCATCGCAGTCTTTACCTTTGCGAAGGGAATGAGGTAGAACTTAAGAGGGTCAAAAGGTTTGCCGCCCAGGCCTAAGACAATATACACGGGTGCGGTACCGCGATGGTACGATTCGTAGATTCTGTATTTCTCTTCGTTCATCAAGGTGACCAGGTCATGAGAGGGCCTGCTACGGTATTTGCACTCGACGGAAAACTTTCGGCTAATATTGCCCAGTTTGTATTGATACAACAAGTCCGGGTCGCGAGAAGATTGAGGGAATATGCCCGCGTGATATTTGTCGCTGCGCCAATCAAGAAGAGTGAAAACAGTTCTATCGAACTGCTTCACCACGTACTTCTCGAAGGTGTCTCCTTTTTGTTTGTGATCTGGCATATCAGAGGTAGGTCGTTCCTTCTCACGACTCCGAGCGGATGAGATGTTGAGTTTTCTCCATGAAGAAGGTCCCGAATGTAAGAGAGGTGCAAGTCGTTGGCGTTTCTCGTATTTCCTATCCCTCCATTTTTTGAATCCGAGCAAGAACAAAAATATTCCCAGGGCAGATGATGAAATGATCAATACCATGTCAACGATCCCGGTCCATTTTTGACGAGTGTCAGTCTTAAGGTTATTAAGAGGAACGTCCTTGATAATTAATTTAGGTCCCAGGTATGTGCTTTGTGGGGATCGCTCGTTTCCCTCTGCGATGATCACGTACTTTCCATTTTCCTCTTGTACGATCATGTAGATACTTTTTTTCCATGACTTCTGTTCTGCCTTTTGTATGATTTTGATATCACAACGAATGAGACCAGTAGTGTAGGCTGTCAGGAGCAAGTCTTTGCCGATGGACTGCTCGAAGTTCCGGGATGTGTTCAGTTCTGTTTTCTTCCTCGCTATGCATTTCTCTCTCGATAGGTTGGATCCATAAAAGTGGACAGATGCCGAGTATACTTCTGCGAGTTCCTGAATCGATTGATCCTTATGCGCGGCATTCCACTTTCGAGCGAGCTCCTTGATAGCTGTGACATCCACATCCATTGTCTGGGCAACAGCGCAGAGTGGAAGTAGAACCGCCAGAGTTAGGAGAGAAAGAGTCCGCAAGATTGTCATAAGGCCCAAATTTGCTTTGATCCGTTGGGTGCAACGGTCCTTTTATAATGAGGGATCATACTAAACTAATCAATTCTTAAAAGAAGGAAAACATGTTTCTTCTCAATGGAAAAATGTGCTGGCACCGTTCATGGCCGGGGTGTGGGCTTTAATAATATTTGTCCGCATTTGAATTCCCCTTTTATAGGGCGCTAGCCCTATAAACGCGTCACTCCGCGCCTCCGCGTCTCTGCGTTAAAATTGTATTTGCTATGTTAACGCGATGTCGCAGACACGCAGAGGAAAAGCACAGTTTGAAAAGCACGTGACCAACAGAAGAGCAAGACACTCAGCTTTGTTAGCAAGGCCCTGACCGGCAGTCCGGCAGACTGGCAGACCTGCAGACTGGCCAACCGATCCCCGCGCGGGCGATGCACCGCATAAGCCGAGTTACTATCTATTAAGATCTTCCCCGCGCCCATTTTGTTTTGAACATCTTTTTGTAAATTTCTTTAAATCGAAAAGTCCATTGACCAATGGCACCCAGTTACATGAGAAATTTGAAAAAGTATAGCTTTGAGTTCCTCTCCATCTTTGTCGCCGTTATATCAGCCTTCACACTTAATAATTGGAATGAGCGCAGGAAGAGCCGCAACGCAGAAGATAAAATATTGGCAGAGATATACAATGGGCTCGGAAAGGACCTTCTCGATATCGACATGAATATCTACGGCCACCGCTCCGGCAACAATGCTACAGCGTATTTCCGGAACGTTGCAGCAAACAGGGATGTGGTCAAGGACTCGGTTTTGATTTATTATTTTAGTCTTACGCGCGACTTCATCTCGATACAGAATACCTCCGGATACGAAACATTGAAGTCACGGGGCCTGGAGCTTATTGGAGATGACTCGCTCCGGTCGCAGATCATCTCGTTATATGAGTACGACTTTAATGTTCTTCGAAAACTTGAAGAGGAATATTATGAAATGCAATTCCAGCAGAACTACTTTGCTGAGATCAACAGAATTCTCTCCAGAAGTTTTATCTTCGATAGTGATAAGAATCTTGTCGGATTGGAGCTGCCGCTGCGAATGAGTGAAGACGAGGAGAAATTATTCCTGTCTTACCTTTGGAAGATCAAAATGAACAGAGACTTTGTGTTACGGTATTACGCCGATATGAGAAAGCGCGTCGAGAGAGTGCGAGACCATATCGGGCGGTATCGGGAAAGCTAAGTTGCAGTATTCATCTGACGGCGCGGCAGACTGACTGATTCCAACGCAGAGTCGCGGCGACGCAGAGAAATGCAGAGTCTGACCAGCAAGACAATCATCTACCTTAGCAAGGTCCCTGACCGGCAGTCTGGCAGCCCGGCGGACTGGCTGACTGATTTTTAATTTACGCCATCCATTCCTTAGCTTGTGAAATATTATTCATCATCAAGCCACCTAATGGTCATCGCACTAGCAGGACGAAGAATTGATTCGGAAGACTACGACGTGAAACGTTTCCCCTTAACAAATGTGAGCAAGGTGGAGAAAGAAATGGAAGTTTTATTTTATGAGGAAAACGTCACGAGGTTAATTTGCTCCGGCGCCAATGGAGCGGACCTTATTGCTATTAAAGCGGCTCATAGTTTAGGTATTTCATGTACGATGGTGTTGCCATTCGATCATAAGACGTTCAAGAAAGTCTCTGTTATGGACCGTCCTGGTAACTGGGAGGATTTGTTTGATAAATATTACGATTATCTCAATACACAGAATAACGTGAAGATATTGAATCTCCCCACATCAGATCCGTATGCATTTAATAAAACGAGCACCGGGATCCTGGATTGTGCAGCACAGTTTTCGCATGAGGAGAACACCGAAATAATGCAAGCGGTTGTCGTGTGGGATGGGAGACCTAAAGATACTGACGACGCGACTTTCGCTTTCTACAGCGAAGCACAACAACGTAATATTCCTGTTATTGAGATAATGACGATCTGAAACATCAAAGATATTGAGAGTTATGCCTGAAGTTTCTGAACAGTTGAAAGCACGATTGTCATCAAAGGGTCCCAAGCGCATCCTATCATTAGATGGAGGCGGAATTCGCGGCGCAATAACGATTGGGCTACTGGAAGAGATTGAACGTTTGCTGGCGGAGAGACATGCGGCGAAAGGAATTATTGACAAGGAGAAGTTTCGCTTGTTCCATTACTTTGACCTCATTGGCGGTACAAGCACCGGAGCAATCATTGCGGCGCTCCTGGCAGTGCAGGGAGCATCCGCCAGGGAAGTCCGGCAGTTGTACCTCGACTTCGGGAAACAAATCTTCAGCGACAAAAATGGTTTTAATCTCTTTGGCAAAAGGATTTACATCAACCGGAAATATGACGCAGACCCGTTGAAGGCTCAGCTAGATAAAGTTTTTGCTAATGCACGTTTGGGGGATGACACCAATAAAACAGGACTTTGCATCGTGACAAAGAGAATGGATACTTGCAGTACGTGGCCGGTGACGAATAATCCTGCTGGAAAGTTTTTCGCGACCAATCGGTTTTTTATTAAGGACATTGTCCGCGCCAGCACAGCGGCTCCAAGTTACTTTGAGCCCGAGATCATCGATGTCGGTGATGGAGAGAATGGAATCTTTGTTGATGGTGGACTGAGTATGATGAACAATCCGAGTCTTCAGCTCTTCATGGTCGCTTCGCTTGAAGGATTCAAACTTCAATGGGAGTCGGGGCGCGACCGAATGTTCATTGTATCGCTGGGGACGGGGAGGAGATCGAAAAAACTCGAGGGGAAGAAATGGAGAGATCCTAACCTGCTGAACATTGCAAAAATGGCACCCGACCAGTTGATGGCGGACGCTAACGAGTTGGTAGAAACAATGATGCAGTTAATTGGTGATGCAACGGGCCAGGTGGGCAAAATTGATTCGGAAGTTGAAGAACTGGGAAATGACGCGCTGAATAAAAACAAAGCTTTCTCTTACCTCCGTTATAATGTCGATTTGTCTAAGAATACTTTAGACTCTCTTGGTATCACACACCTGAATGAGGAAGCTATCGCGGGGCTCATGGAAATGGATGACGCCGAAAACCTTGAGACCCTCATGAACATCGGCAGTGCTGCGGCGAAGGAATACATCAGCGAAAAACATTTCCCTTCCCTGTTTGATTTGGATAGAGTCTCGGTCTGACGGAGTCGCAGACCCGCAGAGAACAGTATTCATCTGCCGAGCAAAATACTCATCTAACTAACCAAAGTCCTTAACCGGCAGCCCGGCATCCCGGCAGACTGGCTGACCGACTTTCCCTTCTCATGAAAAAGTCTTACTTTTCAGATTATCATTCACTCTACGAAGCACACTCCATGAAGCACACTCTTCTCCTTCTCCTCGCGCTCTTCATCGCTGCCCCGCTCTTCTCTCAAAACGAACCCGTTCCTTCTTACGTCACCACGCAGGACTTTCCCGACAGTGTGAAAGCGTTGGGTATCCGTACCGTTGATGACACGAAGATTAGTCTGGGAGACGTGCTTGCGAAATACAAAGGGAAGAAAGTCCTTGTTGACATCTGGGCGTCATGGTGCCGCGATTGTATTATCGGTTATCCGAAAGTAGAAGAGCTGCGTCGTCAGGTGGGAGAGGATAACATTGCTTACGTGTTTTTGTCCGTCGACAAGGACGCGCAAAAGTGGAAGAACGCTATTGGAAAATTTAAGATCCGCGGAGAGCATTATCTTCTGGATGGGGCGTGGAAGAACCCGCTTTCAAATTATATCGCGCTCGATTGGGTGCCGCGTTATCTTGTGCTCGACGAACAAGGGAGAGTGATCGTTCCGAAGGCGATCCTCGCGGAAGATGACGCACTGAGAAACGCGTTGGCGAAAAAGATCGAATAGATGCGCGTAACTGGTAAGGACTGCGCCGCCTGTCTGGACTGTCTTCACATCCTCGAAATGTTACCTCCATCATTGGAAATTTCTTTTTCGACATGACTAACTGTTCATACTTTGTTTCCTGTTTCGCTCTGCTTTTTTGCATAAAATCTTTGATGGCGGCAATCCGTGCATTGGTGAGTCCCCAGACTTTGGCGAGCTGAGCGTAGCGGGCCCGTTGTTCAGGATTTGAGAGGATTCCTTTCGCCCAGTCCGTGGCGAGTTTAAAAATTTGAACGCGTCGCTTTTTGCTTTACACTTTGTTTGGTTGGATCTGGCTTCTTCGGTCTTCGACTCATGATCGTCTTACCATGCACACACCGGAGCACGACGTCGCCGACCCTTCCGCGGGTTCCATAAAACAATTCATCCGGACCCAGCACAGCCATGCTCCAAATAACGACATCCTTCAAACACCAGGTTTCATGAATGGCGACTAATTTTTAGTCTCTTGCAGACTAGTTTTTAGTCTGCAAGGAAATAGTGCGTCCAGTCTCCCTATGGTGTGGGTATAGTAACAGTTTCCGGGTGTTGCCGCTTGAATTTTAATTCTTTACATTAGCTGAGATTCCTGTCCCACCCGATCCCTGTGATCACCAGCCTAAGGGGAATCTTTTTTCCGCGCGTTTTGGTGCCTGTGCACTCAATGTGAACAAGATTCCCTATGTGCATCCCATTACTATAACGGATCCGTATCAGTTCCAACCTCCGCCAGCGACGTGAAAGAGAAGAGTGCTACAATCAAATTCGAATAGCATCAAATTCAGAATGAACCCGCATGAGCGATTGCAGGCTTGTTTGAGCCCGTAGTGGCATGTGCGTGGCCTCCGTAGGTGCGAAGGAGGATGCGTGGTAGCGCAGGAGGCAGGACTGGCGAGGCCGAAAAGCGCGACCCCGCGGGCTGGATGTGTGTCGGGAAAGGGGGCATGCCCAAGTGTATTCGGTTTTGTTTCCTATATTCTTGCAATCAACCACTTCATACCCATCACCAGGAGCAGCGCCACGGGATGATAGATGATCACCAGGAATATCATCCCGCTCTCCCCTGAACCGTCAACATCAGCGAGACGAACATACAGTGACGACAAGACAGAGAACGCCAGAATATAGATTACCGAGAATAGGAGGGAAATAAAAAAATACGACCAGGAATTTTCTGTGAAATAAATGAGCACACTGTTCGTCAGAATAAAAAACACATACACTACGCCGGCGATAGTGTACATCACATTCGCATCTTTCGGACGAATTAAGACCAATATCAGAAATGTCAGCACCAAGAAGACCACGCAATGCGAATAGGGCTTGGTCAGGTACTCACTAAAAGCAAAGTTCATGAATGCAGGTTTAGTACTAATATAATAAATTCATAGCTTTTGTTGTATTGTACCTAAATGAGCTTTAACCCTCTTTCAGATGGTGCCGGTAGTTTGTATCTTTGAAATGCTACCAATGGATAAGCGTTTCGATACCGGTTATTTTCTCAGGCTTTATTCACACAGAGAGGTTCTTACTTCCGTAATGGTATCTTTTGTTTTCATTACCATCTTAGCGCTGTGCAGCTTCTATTCCTCTGTCGGTTTTGTTCAAGATTTTAAGAATCTTATTCTGTGGACTGTTTTTGTTCTGGGTTTTCCGCTGCACCATGTTGTGTTTAAGATGGAGCGGGGAATGTCTAACAACTACATTGGGCGGGTAATCCAGGATTGTATTTTCGTCGTAGTATTCACATTGATCATGTGCCTTTTTGCAGCATTGGTATCGGATAACTGGGAGTTTCCTTTATCAATTGCATACATATGTGTGTGCATGATCTTCTTGTTCCTCACATCGATGGTTTTCGAAGGTTTGATTGCACTAATAAAGGCATTCCTGAGGGATCGCGGATGGGACATTATATGAAAATCAAAATCTTAATATGCTTAGTTTGTCTGGGCATTGTATTGTCTGTTCGTATTATCGGAACGAACTCGTACAGCGCACTCGTTCAAAAACGCTGGGGTAATTTGACGTGGAATGATTTTCAAGGTGATCCAGATCCATTTTCTTCCTTTGATGCAGCTATTAGCTCGACGATCCATATAGAGTATGACTCAATAAAAAACAGGTATGTTGCCTTCGCAGTTCAGAATAATATGCGGTCCTGGAAGAAGGATACCTCGTCGTATCTCCTACGGCATGAGCAATATCATTTCAATATAACTGAAGTGCATGCCCGGCTTCTGGATAAGTACATTTCAGAAAATTCTGATGCGAAATCTGACTGGTTAGAGAAAAAGCATAATTTCTATCTTGATCTCCTTGGTGATATGCAGGATCAGTACGATAAGGCAACAGACCATGGTATTTTGTACGGAAGTCAAATGTATTGGGAATTTAAAATTGATTCATTGTTAACGGCGGATTCGGGTTGGAAAAGAGATAACATGACGGGCGCTAAGGCATATTTTCCATCTGTCCCGAAAATCTCTAAGGGTATAAATAGCGACGGGTATGCCTTCAGGACGCATGAGTTACATAAATACAGAACCATTTTTACAATGGAGTCATATCAGGTTCCGGGTATGTCTGCCGATATAATTGAAAGGATTCTTGCAAGGAACGAAAGTGGGGGCGATAAAATTTTGGTTCGTGAAATAGTCGTAGAAGACGGTTTTGAAAAAGTAAAGATTGTTTTACAAGATTCGTCAGGCTGGACTACTCATCGGTATTGGATACGTAAGGGGGATTTTTTGTATCAAGCTTCTGTAAAGCCACCAAAAAATTTGACGGATAGCCTTCCTTATAACAGGATGGCATATGCCTTTCTAAATTCATTCGCGATTGAAGATGTCCAACCCTACTGGATTGAGAGAAAAAACAATACACCAATGAAGGTGGTTCGAATCAAGACCAGCTCTGTGAATTCAAAACAAGGGACTGCGCTGCCGAAAAAACCAGCTTCTCAGTGCTGGAGCTTTGTTACTCCCGCATACTATGGAGTTTATAATGGACCGATCTTCACTGAAGACGGGTCCCTTCTTATTGTGCTCGATATTTCTAAGGATTCCCTGAACAACCGGAAGGATCATGTCTTATTTATCGGTGATGATTTGTATTCGTACGAAAGAGATTCTTCGGAGCAGATGTATTACGTCCCTAGTGAGAGGCTTCCGTCAACGCCATATGAGATAAACTTTGGCTACACCCTGCGCGCTGATTCCGCGCAAGCGTGTATGAATTATTTTAATAGTACCATTCATGTCGGACGCAATAAGTAGATAAAGAGAAAGACGCAAAGAAACGCTGCGTAAATTGTAATGGCCATTAGATGAGTAAGACCTTCATCTGATTTATGGCATTCCCGACCAGTAGTCTGGCAGGCCGGTAGACCGCCTGAGGGATTGATTCTGAAGAGCACCGATGCATTCCCGTCATGAGTCGTAAGCCTTCATGAGCGCGTTACTCTGCGCCTCCGCGCCTCTGCGTTAAAATTTCTCATTCAAACGCGGGCACTCTCCATTTACCCAGCACCACCCTGAATCGATTTTTTTATTCCGTTAGTAACAACTGAAGGAAAGTTTCGTCTCTGCCAAATGGCTCGTCAAATATTCCGCCCTTCAGCACGAATACTTCGTGACAATTTTTTACAATTCAACCTTCGCTGTTCCTATTCGTTCACAATACTGTTCAGCATTGAACGAATTATTTCACTAACCCGGAAAATCAATCTGAAATACCGCATGGTACTATTTTAGCT
>JAEYXN010000026.1 GCA_023431285.1 Bacteroidota bacterium | reverse complement strand
GTATTCAGTAGAGGTGACGGGGATCAGCTGACCATCGCGCTTTACCGTTTTGCGGTAATCATTCACTTCAAGGTCGGCGACGTGATAGATCTCTTCTGTATTTTGAGGTTGTTGTTGCGTCGACTCTGCGCGGCGGAGAATGGATTTAATGCGCGCGAGAAGCTCGACAAATTTGAAGGGCTTCACCAGATAATCATCCGCTTCGGATTCCAGTCCTTGCACAATGTTCTCGGCGTTACCAAGCGCTGTGAGCAGCAGAATTCCCACAACCTTATTTTGGCGCCGGACGGAGCGGCAAATGTCTAGCCCGCTCATGCCTGGAAGCATTACATCCAGAATGAGCAGATCAAAAGTTGACGAGGTTGTGGACTGATACCCTGACGTCCCGTCATTGCAAACCGTAACATCGTAGCCTGCTTCGGTAAGACCAGTATTAATGAAGGAGGCGACTTCCTGATCATCTTCCACTAAAAGAATTTTTCTCCTTTGCATAGGTTTCAGAGCGTTGTAAAGATACCCCAGTTTCACGTCACGTTAAAACATTTTAAAACTGAAGCGACTTGCAGTTGAAAGGAAGGCTTTTTCATGGTAATGCGAACCATTTTATCGGAGTTTATGCTTTCTTATTAGTTTTTAATCCCGTTTTAATATCTCTCTAAGACATATGTATTAGGTTTCAGATTGATTAACCTAAATATGAAGAAGAGAGTCATTCTAGTCGACGGCGACCTGCAATTTGCCAGCGTAGTCCGATACATTATCAGTTCAGTTGAGAAGCTGCAGATCATGAACATTTACGAAGACTGCGCGATGGCTCTGAAGAACATTGACCGCGATATGCCGGACATCATTGTGATGGACAGCGACTCGAGGATGATCAAGCCTACCGAATTTATTTCACGCGCGCGGAAAGCTCGTCCGGATGTCGAGATCCTCGTGCTGGCGGATTATTTTGATGAGGATGTGATCCTTAATCTGATCTCCAGTGGTGCTACAGGTTTTCTGCTGAAGCAAAATTGTCTTCCTAATTTCGATCAGTATATGCGACAACTGATGCGCGGAGGTTCGCCTCTTGATCCGGATGTGGCGCGTGTTATTCTTCGTGCGCATTCCTCGCAGGAGGAATCTCCCCTGACTATGAAAGAGACCGCCGTTCTGAAGCTGATGATGAATGGCAAAACTTATACAATGATTGCTGATGAGCTTGGCGTTTCTAAGGAAACGTCAAAAACTCACATCAGAAATATTTACCGGAAGTTGAACGTAAGTTCCAAAGCTGAAGCGGTTTCAAAAGCAATTAACGACAGGCTTGTACCCGCTGCCCTTCTGGTGAGAATGTGATCGCTTCCTTTATTAAATATTACAAATGCCCTGCAGAGCGCGGGGCATTTTTTTTGATCCCTCAGCACATCGTTCATGGTTCAACGGCAGGGCTACGCATCGTTTTGAAGTTTGGGATGCCGGTATTTTTGGCTCACCCGTAATGGGGGATGTTCTGTCGTGTAAGGTTACCGCGCCTATGCGATTTATGGAGGATTTTCTACTCTTTCAGCCTGCTCTATCTTGTCTCGCTCTTATCATTAACCAAAACCAAGTCTATGAAGAAAATTGTACTTTCCTTCACAGCGGTTCTCCTCTTCATGGCGATTGCCGTGAATGCCCAGGAGATAACCGTTTCCGGCGTCGTGACCTCTGCCGAGGACGCGAGCGCGCTGCCGGGGGTGAACGTAGTCGTGAAAGGTTCAACAACAGGAACCGTCACTGACGTCAATGGTCGTTACACCCTGCAGGCTCCTTCCGATGGAACACTCGTGTTCACGTTCATCGGTCTGCTTTCGCAGGAAGTTGCCATTGCAAATCGCACCAGCATCGATGTCCGCCTGGAGCAGGATATCAAGCAACTTTCAGAAGTTGTGGTAACCGCCCTCGGTATCGAGCGCAACAAAAACGAGCTTCCCTATTCGGCGCAGGAGGTCCGCGGAGATGAGGTGACGCGTAACCGTCAGACAAACTTCGTCAATGCGCTCTCCGGTAAGATTGCCGGTGTCGACATTAAGGCCGCCAACACCATGGGTGGTTCTACGAACGTGATTGTTCGTGGTTACAAATCAATCCTCGGTAACAACCAGGCTCTGTTTGTAATTGATGGTATTCCTGTATCAAACGCGAACACCAACACTGCGACACAGCGTGGTGGCGGAGCAGGTACAGATTATGGTAATGCAGCAGCGGATATCAACCCTGATAACATCGCTTCCATCAACGTACTGAAAGGTGCTGCTGCCACTGCTCTCTACGGTTCACGTGGTATGAATGGTGTGGTGATGATCACTACCAAAAAGGGTCGTCGCAACAGCTTTGACGTTACGGTAAACTCAGGTGTCACCTGGGGACAAATCGACAAGTCTACGTTCGCGCGTTATCAGAAAGAATACGGTGCTGGTTATGTACTGACTTTCCCTGGAACCCTCACCCTGGACGACGGAACGCTTCCGCACGTGCACTATCAGGCGGACGCGTCTTTTGGTCCACGCTTCGAAGGACAAATGGTTTACCAGTGGGATGCGCTGGATCCTTTCCATCCAAACTACCGTAAAGCAACACCATGGGTAGCGGCAAAGAATGGTCCTGAAACTTATTATGAAACTGCTATCACCTCTAACCAGAGCGTGCTGGTAAGCGCAGGATCTGACAAGGCCACATTCAAACTCGGCTATACGCGTTCAGATGAAAAAGGTATCCTTCCCAATAGTACGTTGGACAAGAACCTGTTCAACTTCACAACAACTTACGATCTCACCAGCAAGCTGAAGTTTGAAGCTTCCGCCAACTTCTCGAATGTGATCGGTGTCGGGCGTTTCGGAACCGGTTACCAGGGCGGAAACCCGAACCAGGCTTTCAGACAGTGGTGGGCAACCAACGTAGATATTCAGCATCAGCGTGAGGCCTACTTCCGCAACAGGCAGAACATTACATGGAACTGGTCTGGCACAGCCGGAGGAAGTCCCATATATATGGATAACCCGTACTGGACACGCTACGAGAACTTCTCTAACGATCGCCGGAACAACTTCTTCGGCTACGTGTCTGCGACATACGAGATCGCACCATGGATCAGCGTGATTGGTCGTGTGGGTACTAACACTACTGACGACCTTCAGGAAGAAAGAATTGCAGTCGGAAGTACTGCATTGTCTCAGTACAGGCGTTTCAACCGCACATTCATTGAAACCAACTACGATCTGATGCTGAGCCTCAAAAAGGATCTTTCTGACGACTTCAGACTTAGCGGTATCATCGGAACGAACATGAGAAGAAGCGAGCTTAACTCAATCCGTGCGCAGACAAGCGGTGGACTTGCTGTTCCGAAGCTTTATTCTTTAACAAATACACGGAGCCCTATGGCGCCACCGGAAGAGGAGTTCGAAAGAATCGGTGTTGACGGTATTTTCGCTAACGCCACTCTCGGTTACCGCGAAATGTTGTTCCTCGATGTTTCTGCCCGTCAGGATAAGTCGACAACACTTCCAATTGAGAACAACACATACTTCTATCCTTCCGTTGCAGGTAGCTTTGTGTTCTCGAAGCTGATTGAAGCAAGCTGGCTGTCACATGCGAAAGCGCGCGTGAACTATGCTGAAGTAGGTAATGACGCCCCTCCTTTGAGTGTGCTGAACGCGTACGCAAAGCCTACCGCTCTTGGCAGCGTTCCTCTCTTCTCTCTGCAGAACACACAAAATAACCCTGATCTGAAGTCTGAAAGAATGCAAAGTATCGAGGCTGGTATTGATGCGGACTTCCTTGACGGACGTGTTGGTTTTGACTTCACCTGGTATAAGCAGACTACGTTTGACCAGATTCTCCCTGTTGCACTGACTGCCGCAACCGGTTACTCCGCGAGATTCATCAACGCTGGTGAAATCGAGAACAAGGGGGTTGAGATTTCAGCATTCGTAGTGCCTGTAAAAACACAGGACTTCTCATGGACGATGAATGTGAACTTTACCAGAAACAGAAACCTGGTGAAGGAGCTTTATCGCGAAGGAGATCAGGAAGTGACAAATGTTCCTATCCAGGCATTCCAGGGTGGTGTTTCTGTTAACGCAGGAAAGGGTTATCCTTATGGAATCATTCGCGGTACAGACTTTATCTATACCAATGGACAACGGACAGTTAACGCTGCTGGATATTACATGGCGACAGCAAGCTCTGCTAATGTGATCGGCGATCCGAACCCGGACTGGCTGGGTGGTTTGAATAACGCTTTCAAGTATAAGAACATTTCCTTGAGCTTCCTGATTGACGTGCGCCGCGGTGGCGATATCTTCTCTCTTGACCAGTTCTATGGTGATGGAAGTGGTTTGTACGAAGAGACTACTGGTGTAAACAACCTTGGCAATCCTACCCGTATGCTTTTGGCAGAAGGTGGCGGTATGATCCTTCCGGGTGTGAAGCAGGATGGAAGTCCTAACGACATCCGTGCTGCAAACCACAACGGATCAGGAGCAACTGCTTTGGGTTATGTGGCTAACAGTGGTGCTGGTACACCAAGAGCATTCTATGTTTACGATGCGAGCTTCGTTAAACTGAGAGAACTTGCCCTTACTTATTCTCTGCCGGGATCTGTGCTGGAAAGAATCGGTGGTCTTAAGGCGGTTGATGTGTCATTGGTTGGAAGAAACCTTTGGATCATCGACAAGAACATGAAGTATTCTGATCCTGAGGAATCCCTCAGCTCAGGAAACGCGAACGGCGGATATCAGAGCGGTGCGTATCCCGCTGTGAAGAGCTATGGATTTAACGTAAGACTTACATTCTAATCAGCATACGATGAAATCAATTATAAAAATATTCATACTTCCGCTGGTCCTGCTTACGGCCTGCGTAGACTCCCTTGACGATTACAACATCGATCAAAAGAGAGCTCCTGTCGTTCCTGCGGAGCCATTGTACAGCGCGGCTGTGAAAAGCCTTGCTGATATCCTGGCAACGCCTAACGTAAACAGCAACAACTACCGTCTCTATGTTCAGCACTGGTCAACAACCCAGTACCTTGATGAGCCTCGCTACGTTCTTAACGTGCGTCTCATTCCGCAGAACTTCTGGGACGCCCTGTACCGCGATGTTCTTTCAGATCTCAAGGAAGCAAGACGCATCCTTGACGCGGATCAGCTGATCAATCCCCTGGTGAAAAAGAACCAGCTTGCTCAGATTGGTATTATGGAAGCATACGCATGGATGATTCTTGTGAATACATTCGGCGATGTTCCGTTCTCTGAAGCGCTGGATACAAGTAAGCCTCTTCCCAAGTACGATGACGCTCAGACAATCTATCTGGCGGCGATGGACTTACTGGATGAATCAATCGCTATGCTTGATCCTGCAGCGGCCGGATTCGGGGGTGGAGAACTGCTGTACAGCGCGAAAGCAGCTGGTCAGCGCATTAATCACTGGATTAGATTCGGTAACTCGATCAAGCTGAAAATGGCGATGGTGCTTGCTGACAATCCTGCGACTGCCGCAGTAGCGAACACTGCCATCCAGGAAGCTGCAGAGGCCGTGTTTATTTCAAATGCTGATAACGCAAGGTTCCCTTATCTGCCAGATCCTCCAAGCAACAACCCCATCTCTGCTAACCTGAACCTTTCGCTTCAGTCACGCCGTGACTTTGTTGGCGCGAAACCTTTTGTAGATGTGCTCAACGATTTTAACGATCCAAGGAGAGTTCATTTCTTTAATCCGGTTCCAGGTACCAGCAACTTCGTGGGTGGATATTATGGTTATACAAATAACCCTGTTGCTAACTTCTCTGAGATCAGCGACAAGGTAAAAGCACCTGGTTTTGAAGCGCTGTTCATCGACTACGCTGAAGTGGAGTTTCTACTTGCTGAGGCTGTTGAACGCGGGCTGATCGATGGCGATGCTGAAGCTCACTATAACAACGCGATCACCGCTTCCATCACTTACTGGGGTGGAACAGGTGCCGAGGCAACGACTTATCTTTCTCAGGCCGGTGTAGCATATACAACTGCAGAAGGCGACTGGAAACAAAAGATCGGAACTCAGAAGTGGATTGCTCTTTACAACAGAGGATGGGATGCATGGGTAGAATGGAGAAGACTCGACTACCCTGTGCTGCAGTCACCTAGCGAAGCAACGCCTCCAACAGGACAGGATGCACCTTCTTCGCAGTTGTTCATCCCATTGAGAATGATCTATCCGATCAATGAGCAAACGCTGAATGCCGCTAACCGCGACGCAGCATCTTCCAAGATCGGTAACGATGTGCATACGACGAAGCTCTTCTGGGACGTGAATTAATAAGTTCTTCTTTTTCTGTTTTTTTATTTAGGTTAAAAGAGGGCTGCCGTGAGGTGGTCCTCTTTCTTTTGTGAGGAATGCAGGGCGAAACGCGGAGTCCTTCACCAACTCCTTTGCATGAACGATCTCCTCCAGAAGCTAGATGTGCGCTGGTCCCCTTCAGGGCCAGGGGGTGCGGCGGAGATAATCTCTTCTGGCATTTGAATGCAGGGGAAACGTGGAGTCCTTTATAGACTCCGGGCTTGCGTAGTTTGCTTGAATGACCTACTCTGAATCTATTGTACTATAATTAAACGGTTTTCTTTCCAGCGATATCGCAAGTACCTCCGACTGGTGAGAAGTGGTGATAAAAAAGAAGAGGGCCTGCAGTTAAGCAGCCCTCTTTTTTTATCTAGAATTCCAGTGAAGAATGACTATCTGTCATTCATAGATCCTGGAGTTCCTGTTCCGGTTGTGCCGGGATCAGTACCTGGTGTTACAGGTGTTTGTGATTCTGGAAGAGTTGAGCCTGGTGTTTCAGTTCCAGGCGTGTCTGTTGTTCCAGGGGTAGTCGTAGGCTCTGAACCGGTAGTGTTGTCTTGTGGCGCTACTGGTTCTGTAGATTCGATGTCTGAGTCAGTGCTACCTGCGCCAGTTGTTTCTGAATGCGGAGCTGTAGTTTCTGAATCCGGAGTTGTCGTTTCTGAAGATGATTCATCAGATTGATACGGAGCATCCTTTTTGTCTTTCTTGTCAAGCTGATCTTTATCTTCGGCCTGATTATAGTTTGAATTATCGGAACCGCTTTGAGAATCTGATTGATCTTGTGCAAGTGTCCCTGTCAATCCGATGACCAGGGCTGCGAACATTGTTAAAAGAGTCTTTTTCATAGTTGTTTTCGTTATTTATTATCGTTTTATTATTGATTGTAATGTGTCTGTTTGACAAAGTCGTGCCAAGGCGTATAAGCGCAGATTGCATTGAAACTAATGCCCAGGATGACCCATCGAGGTGTCCATATTGTAGGAATTTTCTACGGGGGAGCGTGGGGAGCGGGCTTGCGCATAGTCGTCACGTTAGTTGGAACGCAGAGATCTCCGCGCCTGCGTTTCACCCTTCATTCATATCTCTAAATAAATCATCGCCGGCGCTGACCCTGGCCCTGAAGGGGACCAGCCGCACATCTGTCATCCAGGCTTCTCCAGGAGATCCTTCATGCAAACGAGTCTATAAAAGACTCCGCGTTTCCTCTGCGTCTCTGCGACTCTGCGTTTCTCCCCGCATTCATATTTCTAACGAAGTCATTTCCGGCGCTCACCCTAGCCCTAAAGGGAACCAGCCGCACATCTGTCATCCAGGCTTCTCCAGGAGATCGTTCATGCAACGAGTCTATAAAAGACTCCGCGTTTCCTCTGCGTCTCTGCGACTCTGCGTTTCTCCCCGCATTCATATCTCTAAAGAAGTCATTTCCGGCGCTCACCCTGGCCCTAAAGGGAACCAGCCGCACATCTGTCATCTAAGCTTCTCGAGGAGATCCTTCATGCAAACGAGTCTATAAAAGACTCCGCGTTTCCTCTGCGTCTCTGCGACTCTGCGTTGGAAAATTTTCGTAACTTACTATATGAAGATCTCTGCAAAGGTTCAAAGTAGTTTTGCGCGGCTTGCCACGTCGGTCATGACGGATGATCAGCCAAGGTCGCTTGTGGTCCCCTCGAAGGAATCAGGGAATGGATCAGCAGTTAATGGTGGCGAGCTTCTGTTGTTGGCCCTGGCCACTTGCTTTTGCAATGACATCTACAGGGAGGCGGCAAAAAGAAACATGGAAGTTCATGAAGTAGAAGTCATTGCTTCCGCAGAGTTCGGAGCGGCCGGTGAACCTGGAAGAAATTTCCAATACTCCACTCATGTGAAAGCAGATGCTACGGACGAGGAGATCAAAGAACTAATTATGCACACCGACAAGGTTGCCGAGATTCATAATACACTCCGCCAGGGAGTGGAGGTTAATATAAAGATGTCGTAATACGTGTTATCCGAAGGTCCGCTCGTCAGCTGACGGTCCGTAAATCGAAGGGACCGCGATATCATTGAGGCGCATATACACGGTGAGTTGTCCGCGGTGGTGGACCCAATGATTGATAGAGGATTGCACCGTTTCCTTTCTTGTTGCAGACATGAGAATGGTCTCACCGTTTCTTAGAGTGAACTGCCCGTTGTTCAGCTCGTCATTGCTCACACTCCTGAGTGCTTTTTTTGCATCTTCAATATTCTTGTCAAAATGTTTTAACAACGCGTCTGTCGTACTCAGCGGGAACTGTTCATAGGTTGCAAAGTCTACAAATCCTTTTTCAATGGTATGAGTGATCCACCTCGGAATGTCCGCAACAAGCAACGCCATGTATCCCATGTTCATGGATTTTTCATGCGGCTTCCATGAATACAAATCATGCGGAATACTTTCAAGACACCGACGGGTTGCTCTTACTTCCGACTCAAGCTCAGTAAGATACTCTTGTCCAAGGCTGATCGTTTCCATTGTATGTTGATTTATGATGAAACGAATGTGTTGAAAATAATTCTTGAAGAGAAGGCTTCTGTAAACAATTCAAACCAGACGGGGTCTAAAACCGGTTTCGGTTTCGTGACATCTCATTAAGAATCTTGATGACATCTGTGTCGGATACCGGGTGAAAGTCATGGTAAACCTGACCGACCGAAAAGAAGTTTTCCGGTTTCTCAGTCACGATAACTTCATCTGCGAGTTGATCAATATCGGCCAGATATTTCTTCCCGGAAACCGGTACGGCGGCGATGACTCTCGCGGCTTTTAAATTCTTGCACAACTTGATGGCTGAGACAATCGTAGAGCCTGTTGCAATTCCGTCATCTACGACGATCACGATCCGGTTGTACATCGGCGGAAGTGGTTTCCCGTTGCGGAACCGTTCCGTACGGTTTCGTATTTCCGTCAGCTGTGATTCGATAATCTGTTTCAGCGCATCACGTTCGACATCCAGCGCCATAGCATTGAGATAGGTCGAGCCATCCTCGGCAGCCGCCCCGATGGCCATCTCCGGTAGACGGGGATGAGGAAGCTTTTTCGTGATCACCGCTGCGAGTTCGCCATTTAGTATTCTTGCGACTTCCGCGGCAACAATAATTCCACCACGGGGAATGCCAAGCACGAGGACGTTCCTGTCTTTATACTGCTTCTCGAGAAGACGCCCAAGCAAAATTCCTGCGCTTCTGCGGTCAGCGAATTTTTTCCCGTCAATAGGCAATTGGTCTGTTCGCATGTGAATTTTAAGGGGGTTACGGTCTCATTTTTTCTCGTATTAAACATGTGCCAACCGGGCAGAGGGATTCTATGAATTGAAATATGGCGGCTTATTGCAACAACATTTCTCCAACGAACCAGTATTTCATTCCGAAAATCGTTCGCTCGCTCCACCAGTCGACTTTGTTCTTTGGATAAGCAGAAATATAACGATCTTCTAAAACGTGTTTTGTGCACTCCTGTCATGTAAAAACCGGATTCTTAGGGTTGAAAGACAGGCGTGAAAAACCAGTGTCACAACAGCAGACAAAAAAGTCCACTTAATACGGCTGTCAGGCATCGGGATTGTGCATACGATTGTTCTGGATAACTCGCTTCTGCGCCTGCAATCGTTGTGCGTTTATTCGTTAATCAGGAAAGAGCATTATGGAGACAAGCCTATTGCTGCTGGGAGAAAAAGATCTTCGCTCGCGATTAGATCTGCATATCGGCTCCGAAATCTTTACGGTCGACGGCGCATGGCATTTCCATGATCAACGAACAGGCACCATTGCTGATCTTCAACAGGGCCAACTTTCATTCAATTATCTCATCAATATCAATGAAGTCAACCACCTCGTTCATCCTGACGACATCCCCGGATTAAAGGTGACTTTACAGAAATTACAGAAGGGACAAGTTGTGGATTATACGCTTCGGGTGATCACTCCGAAAGGAGAAATCCGGGTGCTGCAAGGAGAGGGTAAACTCACGATGGTGAACAATACACCTATCGCAGACTGGGATGAAACAACATCGCGCCAGGAACTTGAGCTGAAAATCTTTCAGCATGGTGAAGAGGTTTCTGATTCCGGCACCTGGACATGGAATCTGCAGACCGACGAATTCTATTGTACAAGAAATTTCTGCCGGATACTTCATCTTCCCGAAGACTTGTCGTTGGTTGACTTCGGCGCTTTCGCGCAGCTCGTTCATTTTGATGATCGTGAGAGAATGATGAAGCTGATCCTTGAGATGAAAAAGGATCGCAGGGAGGTGGATGTGTCGTTCAGGATATTTTTGCCTGAGGGGCAGATCTGTTTCCTCAGAACGAAGGGCGAAGTGTTCACAACAAGGACAGGCGTCCAGTATTTCATTGGCACAACTCAGGACATCACGCGCGAACGACTTGCTGAGGACAGACTCAAAGCTTTGCTGGATCGTACTTCCGAAGAACAATCGCCGGAGAAGGAATTGCGCGAGGGACGCAGAAGCAATGTCCGTAATGTATTTGATTCCATTGAACTGAATCGAAGAATTGAAGAACTGGAGAGAGCCCTGCATAAGGAGACTCAGGAACGAGAGAAGAGCAGGATGCTGCTTGAAGACATCCTGAATGCGCTCCCGCAGATGGTGTGGCTTATGGAGCCTGACGGTAAGATATGGTTCGTTAATGACAAATGGTATTCGTACACGGGAATGGATAAGGAGCAATGCATGGACATGAATGCCAGGCGCTGCGCGATATTTCATCCGGGACAGTCGAAAGAAGTGGAGGAGAAGTGGAAGGCAATGTTCCTGGATGAGTCTGAATACTCAGGCGAATTTCTTTTGCGAAACGCTGCAGGAGAATACAGGTGGCACCTTGATATCACTGTGCCTGTACGGAATGAAAAAGGGAATGTTGAATTGTTTGTAGGATCATTCACTGATCTTCATAAGCAAATTGCCAATGAAAGGGAAATTGTAGAGGTGCGGGACCTGCTGGAAGGAGTGCTCAATGCTTCCATCAATGGCGTGGCAGTGTTCGATGGTGTTCTGAATGACAAGGGTGAAGTTGTAGATTTTCGTTGCGAGTTTCATAATGACAGAGCGTCTGTCTTTTATGATCGTCGGAAACTTGTAGGGCAGACACTTTCTGAAATCCTCAGGGTAAGAAAGGCAACACAGCTTTTTGATGTTTTCCGTCAGGTTGCTCTTTCCGGGGAGCCGGTTGAGTTTGACTTTGCATCGGGTGCTGCTGAAGATAAAAAGTGGTATCATGTTTTCGCGGCGAAGCTTGAAGATGGTCTTGTGATCACGCAGTATGATGTAACGGAACAAATGCTTTCGCGGGAGCGACTTCAGCGCATGAATGAATCATTGAAGTCAAAGAACAACGAGCTTCGTGATCTCAATGAAGAGCTTACAAACTTTGCTTTCATTGCGAGTCATGATTTGCGTGAGCCACTAAGAAAGATTCAGATCTTTGGTTCCGAACTTCAATTGAAGGAAAACCTGTCGGAGCGGGGCGTGCTGTACATGGGGAAGATCATTTCGGCAGTGACACGAATGAATGATCTGATTGAGGATATCCTGAATTATTCGAAGGCCAGCTCAGGGCGTACAGGTAAGCGTGACTGGGTGGATTTGAATGAAGTGCTGAAGCAGGTTCTGTCGGAGTTGGAAGAGCCTATCCGGAAATCAAATGCACAAATTCATTCCAGCCATCTTCCATCATTTCTTTGTGACGCGCGGCAGATTATGCAATTGATGACTAATCTTCTTTCCAATGCGATCAAGTTTCAATCTGCGGAGCGTGAACCGGTAATCAAGATGCAGGCTCTCGTCGTTACCGGCGATACGATTGACTCACCAGCAGCAGACCCGGCAACCAATTATCTGAAGCTTGAGGTATCCGACAATGGAATTGGTTTTGAGGAGGAATTAATGGACAAGGTTTTTGGAATGTTCCAGCGGCTGCATGCGCGCGGTCATTTTCCGGGAACAGGCATGGGGCTGGCGATCTGCAAACGAATTGTTGAAAACCATAAGGGGATTATTCTTGCCAGAAGTACAGTAGGCGAGGGTTCCGTATTTACATGCTTTCTTCCCGTTCTCGAAAACGTATGACCGCTTTTTCCCGTTAGAAATCGTCCGAAGGCGAACATCCCCGGGCACAAGTGAACACCGTCTTTTTGAGCAGGATGCCATTGGAGTGGCTATTCCGGCAGAATAGAAGTGGCACCGTGCTTGAGACACGCGTATCCGCACTTCATCCCAGCTTATGTTTAAGAGTCATTTAAAGATCGTATTCCGGAATTTTCTCAGGAATAAAACCTTCAGCACCATAAACCTGCTTGGGCTTGTGACGGGGCTCGTAACCTGTCTGGCCATCGTAGTGTATGTGGCCGACGAATTTTCCTATGATCGGTTTCATGCCAATGCCTCACGCATTTACCGAACCGTGATTGAAGCGACGTGGGACGGGCAGACAGTTCGTCGCGGGGCGGTGCCAAACAAGTATGCGCCGTTTATTGCGCCGAAGGTTCCTGAAATCGAAAAGGCAGCGCGGGTGTTTCACCATAACTTCGGGGATATTGCTTTCGTCTCGACCGCCGACGAAAAGTTATCCGAGCGCAACCTGTTTTTTGCGGACCCTGAGGCCCTGGACATTTTTACAATCGAGTTTGTAAAGGGCAACCGTGAGAAGTCTCTGGATCGGCCTAATGCAGTTATTCTTAGTGAGCGTTCGGCGAGAAAGTATTTTGGCGATGCCGACCCGGTTGGAAAAACGATCAGTGTAGACAACCGATATACATTCGATGTGACAGGGGTGTACAAAGATTTTCCCTCCAACTCTTTTCTGCAGTGTGAGCT
>JAEYXN010000014.1 GCA_023431285.1 Bacteroidota bacterium | reverse complement strand
ATAACCCATCCATGAGCGACGATGACCACATCTTCATCCATCGAAATGATCTTGTCTGTAAAGTTCCTGACCCGTGTTTTCGACTGCGCAAAGGTTTCAGGTTGATTGCCTATACCGAAACGCCATTGAAGGCGGCCAATCACATCCCATATTACTTTTGGGATTGGAATATTCGTTTTCATAAATGGCTTGATCGGTACCTCACACAAAGAATCATCCATCAGATCAGGATCCTTCCCAAAAAGATAACGCGAGGTTTCAATGGCACGCACCATTGTACTGGTGATCACTTTTGTCAAAGGAGAAATGATTACTTCTGATTGGATGACGGCGGAAGTATTATAACCCTCACACCCTGTTTCATACTCGCCGGAGCTGCAGAATCTCTTCCAGCGGAAGCCTACTTTGAAATGCCGAACCAGAATGATTTTCATTTTGCACATGGTTCAAACCAGATACCACGTTCAATGTGTTTCGAGTCTTCTCACTTCATCAACATATTTCAATGGGAGGATCAAACGCTTCAACGGCCAGTCCAGACGAATCATGACGATACCACGATACACGAAAATCATGAGACGCGTCAGAGAAGAATCAGTGAGGCGCAGGAGCTCACGGACACGCACAGGCACGATGATACCCTGGGCGGCCCTTAAAATCGCATATCGGATTGCGCCGAGATGTTTCTTGTATTGGTCATAAAGCTTTACGGAGTACTCAGAATATTCCAGGTCTTCATGTAAATGCTTCTCACGGTCTGGTATCCATTCCTCAAAACTGAGTGGTAGGTCAGTTATACCCATTCTTACTCCCACACACCGAAACACGTCAAACACTTCCTCCTTCTCCGCTTGAGTAAGTTTTCCCGACAAAAGCTCGTATGAACGGATGGAGTAATCAATGAGCATGTACAGGACATCACGATAAGCCCACGCCGGGATCCGGTACCCGCGGTTCTTCTCCACCTCTTGATGAATAAGCGCCATCCGATCGATTACCTCATTGGCTTTGGAGACTTCAGAGAAAACGATCATGCGCGCATACGCGACCGTGGAGAAAAGTCGGCCCAAGGGATCAGCAGGTAGCCTTCCCGTGAAGAAGAGCCAGTCGACAGCCTTATTCAGCGCGAACTCTGACGCAGCCCCGGCGAACACAAAGAGAATTGTATCGGGTTTTCCCCAAATCTTTCGGACAACCGAATCACGTCTTACGAACCATTGCATGGATGCCTGCTAACCTCCTCCTAAATATAGGAACCTTCTGCTAGTCTCGCGGCGGGGCTGAGCGGCCGATATTCCCATCGCCCACTCCTTCCGACGGCGACTCCTCAGTCTCCGATTCGTCAAGCTCTTCCTCATCCTCATCGTGAGAATCTGCCGTATCCTCTTTTAACCCACGGGCAACCTCCATGTCAGGCGGAGAAACTACCTCGTCTTCTATCCCCTTCTTCAATATATACTTTTGTTTCTTCATTCACTGATGATTGGAAATCCGATGCCAGATGCATAAGACAGGGATATTTTCAGAAAATCGTCATGCGCGGGGACATACGGCCGTGTATTTTTGTTAGAGAGGAACAAAAGAAATCACCTATGCTCAACAAACTAGTGTACTCCCTTATATTCTTCGCCGTTTCCTTTTCATCTTGTCAGGGGCAGCAGCGCGAAAAACTTCAGGGGAACGCCACTGATACTATGAAAACAATTGATCGCTCAGAAAATGAATGGAAAGAAATACTCACTCCTCAACAATTCTCCATTCTACGACAAAAGGGAACTGACCGCCCGTTTACAGGCAAATATTACCTGACTACCGATAAGGGAGATTACCATTGCGCAGGCTGTGGCGCTTTATTATTTACTTCTGATATGAAATTCGAATCTGATTGTGGATGGCCAAGCTTCGATCGCGCAGCCGCGGGAGGAACGATTAAAACAGTGGAAGACCGTTCACATGGTATGATCCGTACTGAGATCCTTTGCTCAAAATGTGGCGGACACCTTGGCCACCTGTTTGACGATGGCCCAACCGAAACAGGTCTGCGTTATTGTGTGAACTCGACTTCTTTGAATTTTGTGAAGGCCACTGCATCAGAAAAGAAGGATTGAATTCCAATTAGAAAAAAGGGTGAATTACCTTTGACGGTAATTCACCTATTATAAGATTTATACTTTGATCTGCCCTTCGATACCGTCATCCATTGTTTTGCCGGTCACAGCAGCGGTAGCGATCTTCACCAGAGATACCACTTTATTTGATTTGGTATCCCAGTAATAAGCGTCTGCCGGACGAACACGGATGATCGAAATTTCCGGATCATCTTTCCCCTCGGTAAACCAGGCCTTCGCCATAGGATTCCACAATTCTTCCAGCTTTTTCCGGTCAGTAATCCTTTCAGCATATCCGAACACAGTAAGGTATTCAGAGCTTGAATGGTTAGAAAAGAACAACTGAACTTCAGGATCTTCTTCGATCTCATGATTCTTGTTGCTCGATTCTTTACTGAGAAACCAGAAGTTACCTTCGTCGTCTACCTCCTGCGTTGCCATAGGCCTGCTGTTCAGTGGAGTCTGCGACAATGCAGTAACGAAATGACAAATCTTCGCTGATTCAGCCAGCTCGCTCATTTTCTCGACCCCTTCCTTGTGGGTCAGGTCTTTCACATCTCCCATATTTTTCCTCTTTTTTCTTCATAAGGTAAATTCTCATTCCTACCCGTTCCCCCGCCTTTTTTTTAACATAGGAAAACCACCACGGATATCGTGGAGAAGATGAACCGTTATAGAAGAGTAATATTTAAACGAAACTTCGTCCGGCCAGACTGCCATTACAGACTTTTTTCCATGCAAAGGCTAAGTTCGCTGTCGGCATATTGGTCATAGTTTGGAATTCGGTGATACCCGCTATCGGCATAGACCTTAATTGCTTCAGGTTGATAAAGCCCGGTTTCAAGAACACAGCGTTGAAAGCCCTCTTCTTTGGCCCACTGCTCCAACTGAGAAAGGATTTTCATTCCGATCTTTTTTCCTCTGGAAGAAGGAACGACATACATTCGCTTTATCTCACAGGCACCCTCACGCCAGGCCTTGAATGCCCCGCACCCGAGAGCATTCCCTTCGCCATCATAAGCCACGATAACATTTTTGATCATGGATACACTATTGAACTGATCAAAGAATGATTGTTTTTCCTGATAACGTTCGAGAAGATCCTGATCGAGTTGAACAACAAGACCTGCAAAGTCCTTGTCTGATGAATCGGTACGCCTGAATGAGAGTTGCATGGCAGAAGTGATGAGTAACAAAAATAATAATCGGCTGAATTTTATCGAACATTTATGGTCTGCTATCTGGCGCCTCCATAAAAATCTTTCCAATCATGCAAGCCTTGCCGTACTGATGGAGCGCACCCATTCGTCATGGTGACAGATTCTGCAAACTGCTTTGCTATCCCTTATTGACTCTGTGTTACCACAGAATGAGCAGGAATAAGTCCCGGGTGAACCGATGTGTCTACTTTTCTGATCGAATAATTCTGGTAGCAACGGTAAACCCGGTTTCACATCGGCATCGTCATAGAAAAAAACACTGATGTCGCCGGAGGGTTCCAGATATGCCCTCCTCACTTGCCCCAGATGCTCAATTGAACGCAGACGTAACTCGGAGAAAAACTCATCCTGAGCAATCGATTCCTTCTTGAATTTTTGCACAGAGAAACGGCCATCTTGAATCAATGTAACTGTCTTCCCTTCAACCAACAATTCAAACCATCGGAACTTACCCGTGAGCCAGGTTACAGCGCGGTAGAGCGAGATAACAATGATGATGACGACGAGTGCAGGGATAATTCCCACATCTTCATAAAACATCGGATCCCCTGCCGCAGACCCAAGTGCGATGATGAGTACCATCTCAAAAATTGACAACTGCTTAACACCGCGTTTCCCTGTGAACTTCAAGGCCAGTAACAGGAAAATGAACATTACCCCCGTGCGAAAAATCACTTCCAGCAGAAACCCCCACGGGAGATCGTTGATAAGCAGTCTTTTCCATTCAAATATGCTCATAGCACTGGTACATTAGCATGTGAAAAGAAGTGTTAAAATTTCGCTGCCGGCGGAAGGCAGGCCTCCCATCTGACTGTTCGCCTACGGACGAGATTTTCCAAATCCGTACAAAGGGTAGCAGAGCACCTTAAAAAACAGCCCTTAGACGCTTAAAATGAGGCCGCGCAACATCAGGCCGCAAACTCACGTCTTGCTAATGGAACCTCTGACTTATGCTAAAAAATTACCTTAAAACAGCACTACGGATCATGCTTCGCCAGAAAGCGTATTCGTTTATCAACATTGCAGGTTTAAGCGTGGGCATCGCAGCCACTCTCCTGATCACCATCTATATCGTCGATGAGTTCAGCTTCGACGGCTTTCATAAAGACAAGAAGGATATTTACCGACTTTCTTTTACAGGGATACTACAGGGAAATGAAATGAACTCAGCGCTGTCCTGTGCTCCCGTCGCGGAGGCCATGCAACGGGAAATACCGGAAGTGAATGAAACGGTTCGCATTGGTATCTGGCGAACGATGCCGATGACTTACGGAGAAAAAAGTTTTACAGAAAAATACTTCCTTCTTGCTGATTCTAACTTCTTCAGGTTTTTCGACTTCAAACTCATACATGGAGATCCTGCCACGGCTTTGAAGGGACCGAACAAACTGGTGATTACAGAATCCGTTGCAAAAAGATACTTCGGCAACGAGAACCCTATCGGCAAAACATTGTTGCGAGGTTCGGAGAAAGACGCCGGGGAGGTAACAGGCGTTGCGCAGGATCCTCCTCACAACTCTCATATTGACTTTGATGTGATCCTCTCAGGGGATTCGTGGAATTATTTTCAGAACACGCAATGGACATCGAGTAACATTTACACCTACGTAAAGCTCCATCCCGGTGCAGATGTCAACAAAGTTAAGGAGCAGCTGAAGACCATGGCAGAGAAGAACATGGGAGATGAGCTGGAGCGTTATCTTGGAGTCAGTCTCGCGCAGTTCCGTGAACAGGGCAACGATGTTGGCCTCACTATTCATCCGTTTTTGGACATTCACCTGAAGTCATCTCTGTCGGATGAGCTACTTCCCAGTGGAAACCTGCAGTACCTGTATGTATTAATGGCGATCGCACTCTTCATCATTCTTATTGCATGCATCAACTTCATGAACCTTTCCACTGCGCGTTCTGCCAACCGTGCAAAGGAAGTCGGTGTAAGAAAGAGCATCGGTGCGTTTCGCGGGCGCCTGATCTTTCAGTTCCTCGCCGAATCCATGCTTTATAGCACACTCTCTGTACTCGTTGCCCTGGCAATTGTGGCGGCATCACTGGAGGGTTTCAACTTGCTCTCCGGGAAAGAGCTCAGCCTATCGGTAATTGGACAACCCGTGATCCTCGGAGCGATCTTCTTCTTCACAATAACGGTTGGGCTGCTTGCCGGAAGTTATCCGGCATTTTATCTCACTTCCTTTAAACCAACGGAAGTCCTGAAAGGAAAAGTCCGCGCAGGCTTTCGTAACTCCGGCCTCAGAAATTCCCTTGTGGTCTGTCAGTTCATCATCTCGATCGCATTAATCTTCGGAAGTCTTGTGGTGTATCAACAACTCACCTTCATGCAGGAAAAAAACCTGGGCTTCAATAAAGAGAATGTGGTAAGTCTCTTGCATACAATAGGTCTTGGACCATCAGCTCAGGCTTTCAAGAATGAATTGGCTACTCATCCTGAATTCAAGGGGGCCAGCTTTGCAAACCGTCTTCCTCCGAATATCGACTGGAGCAGCGTCTATCGAAAAGGAGGATCAGAACAAGACTTCCTGCTATCTATCTACCAGGTCGATCACGACCATCTTGAAACGATGGGATACTCGATGGTAGAAGGAAGATTCTTCTCACGCGAGTTTCCATCTGATTCGAGTGCGATCATCCTGAATGAAACTGCCTTCAAACAGATGGGATTCTCAAGTCTGGAGGAAGGTGATGTAATTACGTTTCAGGGAGACAACCCCCGAACACTGAAAGTTATTGGTGTAATAAAAGATTTTAATTTCCAGACACTGAGAAACGAAATAAAACCGATGGCCATCACACTTAGCAGTGAGCCGAATTTCGAAATGGCCATTCGTCTTTCTGAAGGAAATACCCGTGATCAGATTGCTTTGCTTGAGTCGATATGGAAGAAACATTCACCCGGTGACCCGTTCGAGTTCTCATTCCTGGACCAGAACTTCGATGCCCTCTTCCGCGCAGAGCAACGACTGGCACAGATCATCCTGGTGTTCACAATCCTCGCGATCAGCATTGCATGTCTTGGACTCTTCGGGCTTGCAGCTTACACTGCCGAACAACGTGCCAAGGAAATCAGCATCCGGAAAGTCATGGGAGCTTCTATGTCGCAGGTGATGATCCTGCTTTCGAGAAATTTCACCGTCCTGGTACTGATCTCATTCGCTGTCGCCTCTCCTATCGCATGGTATGCTGCCGAGAACTGGCTTCAGGGATTTGCCAACAGGATCAACCTTCAGCTTTGGATGGTGGCCGCCGCTGGTCTCATCTCGCTGGCAATTTCCCTGGTGATTATCGGCTTCCAGTCACTGAAAGCTGCAAGGGAAAACCCGGTGAACGCCATGAGAAGTGAATAGATGTTCCGAGAATACAGTATGTTTTCTTACAGTTATGTGAGTGCGGGACTTGCGCGGATGAAAATATTTGGACACTTTTACGCCACATGAAAGTAACATCAGTCATTATCGCCGTCGCAGCAGTGCTTCAGAGATGAAGGGCCGGATGATTATTTTCTAAAGAAATTATAACCCCGGCCCGATAAGCCGGGGTTTTTTATTTAAAAACCATGACGTTGATCTACACAATTCTTCTGGCAGTGGCAGCAGTGGTGAAAATTCCTCCATGGCCGGAAGCGGATTGTCCAAATTATCCTAAGCCCGGCCACCACCGGGCTTTTTTTATGACCAATAATAACCAATCATATGAACCATCCTGATTTCTTCGCAGACCGAATGCATGCCATTCCCGAGTCTTTCATCCGTGAGATTCTTAAAGTTGCCGCATCGAATGATGTGATCTCTTTTGCCGGGGGACTTCCTAACCCCGCGTTCTTTCCAGTGGAAGAACTCGCCGTCGCTGCTGAGCGAGTCATAAGTCGGGATGGTCGCGCTGCATTGCAATACGGACCCACAGAAGGTTTCATGCCACTGAGAGAGTATCTCGCAGAGAGGCAATCGTCGCGTGCAGGCTTCCGTGTGTCCACAGACCAGATTCTGATTCTCAACGGCGCACAACAGGGACTTGATCTTGCAGCCAAAATATTCTGCAATAAGAATACACCTCTTCTTCTGGAGGAGCCTTCGTATCTCGGTGCAATCCAGGCGTTTTCCGCCTATGAACCTACTCTCCACTCAGTGCCACTCGACGATGAAGGTGCTGATCCCGTTGAGTTCAGCAGACTTGCAAGCACGATCGATCCGGCGTTTTTCTATTGTATTCCAAATTTTCAGAATCCAACGGGAGGAACATACTCAAAAGAAAGGCGCATCCAACTGGTCGAGGCACAAAAGCACTCCGACATGTTCTGGGTGGAAGACAACCCTTACGGGGATGTCAAATTCAGCAACAGCGACGAACCTGACATATATACACTTCATCCCGATAGAACAATTCATCTTGGATCGTTTTCAAAAATTGTCTCACCGGGATTAAGGCTTGGATGGGCGACGGCACCCGCATACATCATTCGAAAAATGACGATTGCAAAACAGGCATCAGACCTTCATTCCAATCTGCTCGCGCAACGGATACTCTACCAGTTTCTCTGCGATCATTCATTGGAGGCGCATGTCAAGAAGGTCAGTACTTTTTATAAGAACCAGTGTGCCATCATGAGTGAAACGATCCGCGCAACGTTCCCTGAGGGAATATCATTCACGCAACCACAGGGAGGAATGTTTCTTTGGATCACCTTACCTGCGACAATGGATGCAGAAGATATCCTTCGCGAGTCGATGGCAAAGGGTGTTGTGTTTGTTCCGGGTCATCATTTCTTCCTGGACCGGAGTCATGGCAGAAACACGATGCGCCTTAACTATTCGGCGTCTACGGAAGAGACCATGAGGAAAGGGTTGGCCATCATTGCAGAGATTATACGATCACGGATGTCTTGAGCAGTTACCGGCGACGAAGTAATTGTGCTAAAAATATTACGTACCGGAAAAATCCGGGATGGAATCGGAATGATTAATTGATATTTTGAGCTAACCTAACTCAAACAGAAATGACCAGTTTCCGTTCTTCCACCCTTTCTCACTGGAAGGCTCTTGGATATCGTTACATTCTTGTTCTGCCCCGTGACAAATATGGTGTACTCCGACCGCTCACTGATGACAGAAGCGTGAGAAAGGGATACACTATTGAGATCTCTGAACTGTCTTTGATCCAGATGGCAGAAGACTACTTCCTTACTAAGGAGAAGGATGCGGACGCGGTGCGGGTAGCAGGACGAGGCGCCGTGACAGGTGGCAGGTAGGGCGAGGCGACGTAGCAGGAAACAGGCAGGGCGAGGCGTCGTAGCAGGTAACAGGTAGCAGGTAATGAAGCATAGACAGCCGGGCTGCCGGGTGGCCGGTGGGGCAACTCATAAGAGAGGTTTCAGCTCCTCTGAGAGTCAAAATACATTCGGTTGACATTTCTTTTTCTCGTGGAAAGGACGGCCTGGCGGCCCTATTGTTCTCTCCTCTCTCACAAACCTACACTCACACTCACACTGATTTTTCAAAAGACGGGCAAATGACGGGTAGAAAACCCGCTTTGGCGGGCTACAGGGGCCGTTAAACATGTATCATTGTGGCATCATCAAAGCCTATGCAACAACCGGAACTGGGGGCGCGGCTCACCGCCCTCCGAAAAGAAAAACAGCTGACTCAGGAAGAATTGGTGGAAAAAAGTCACGTGAGTGTGCGCACGATCCAGCGGATCGAATCAGGAGAAGTTCTGCCACGTACCTCCACCGTAAAAATCCTGCTGGAAGCACTTGGAGAGAGTTACGAATCATTTTCAACCAAACCACCCGAAATCATGGAAACAAAAGAAAGCATCAACACTTCCCCGCATCGAAACATTGTGCTCACCGGGGCACTTGCGGGTGCAGTTTACCTGATATGTGAGATAATTCTTGGAGCACTGGATGTGTCGTGGCTTTCGGATGGCCGTGATTGGGGACTACAGATGAATGGGATCTATATCAGCATGACCGTCGTAACGGTGGTGTCTTTTGCCCTCTTCGCGCGGGGATTCATTGCCCTCGCAGAATTATTTGAAAACTCACTCCTGAAAATAGCAGCGATCCTCCTTATTGTTGGAAAAGCCTTAGAAGGGGTGTTAAACATTAGCACGTTGTCAGCAGACAATTTCGAGAGCATTATGATTCCCTATATCGCCGCTGCCGTCATCATGGGGACGTTAAGCTTGCTTTTTGGCATAGCACTACTGCGTCTTCAGGACGGAATGGGCGAACTCTCCCGCATTGCGGGTATTCTTGAAATAGTGATGGGATGCTGCCTGATAACCGTCATCCTGTTTCTTATCGGATACGTAGTCATGATCCCTGCCACCCTGGTTGAGATCCTGGTTCTTTACCGCGCGTATGAATATTTGTCAGGGGCCGGCCAGCGCGCCGGCGTCCCGCAATAGCCCGGACACGCGTAGATAATAGCTGGTAACAATAGAATGGCCGGTCAACTGAAGTGGGTTAGAAAAGGGGCGTACAAATCCGAGCAAGAGCATCCAACTGACTAACCCGCACCCACGAGGGAGGTTGTCCCCCTGTTGTCCGCCTTCCGCCTCCCTCCCAATCCCCTTTTCATCCCCTTATTGATGTTCCCAGGGAATTAACAGGGGGCGGACAGGCAGTGGACAGGGCGACAACAGGGGGACAACCTAGGTAGCGGGTAGCAGGTGGCAGGTGGCAGGTAGCAGGTAACAGGTAACAGGTAACAAGTAGCAGGTAGCAGGTGCCAGGTAACAGGTAGGGAGACCGGCTGCCCTTCTCTTGCTAACCTGCTCCGGCTGTTTCTACCTTCGTCCCATGAGCTCTCCTTCCGTTCCCCCTGGATATAATTTTCTGCAGTCCATTCCGCGCACCATCAAACAGGTGTGGGACCCCATCGGGTCGATGGAAGAAAGCATGGCCAGGCATCATGGTACTTATTCCGTGATGCTGGGGTCTGCGAAATTCATAGTGACACAGGATCCGCGATTCATTGATCATGTGCTTCGAGGGAATCACAGAAACTATCAAAAGTCGCCCATAGTAACACAGCAGCTTGGAAGATTTCTGGGAAAAGGATTACTCACCTCAAATGGAGAGTACTGGCTTCGGCAGCGACGACTTATCCAGCCCGGGTTTCATGCCGAAAAGATTCACGCGCTGTATGATATCATGGAGCGTACTATCGACAGGTTTCTAACCAGCATTCCGACAGGTCAGCCCGTTGATGTGTATCCCCTCATGAATCAGCTTGCTTTCGATCTGGTCATTAATACGCTTTTTAACGTCGATGTACCGCAGGCTGTGCAAGCCGAATTAGGAAGACTGATCTATGAGCTGCAAGATTATGTAATCAGAGATCTCCGCCAGGTGTACAAGCGCTGGTGGTTCAGGTTATCAGGGGAGAACGCTCGACATCTTAGAAAGGCAGAACGTCTCCGCGATATTATTCGCGGGATGATCCGGGACCGGCAATCTTCATCGCAGAGATTCAATGATCTCCTCGACATGCTGCTCGAGGCGAGGTACGAAGACAATGGCGAACCAATGAAGGAAGAACAGCTCATTGACGAGATCACCATTCTAATCATCGCCGGTCATGAAACCACAGCAAATGCACTAGCCTGGACGTTGTATCTCGCGGCAAACCATCCTTCAGAACAGGATCAGCTGCATAACGAGGCGTCTTCTGTTTCTGTACGGGAAGCTGTGATGTCTGAATACCTCAATTGCGTTGTAAAGGAGAGCATGAGGTTATATCCCCCGGCGTGGATCAGTGACCGACTTAGTATGCAGGACGACACCTTCAACAATTTCCTGATTCCGAAAGACACCATCATCGTATTATTTTATTACGGACTGCACCGCGACTCTGGCCTTTGGAAAAACTCCGAGAGTTTCATCCCCGCAAGATTCTCCAAAAACAATTTAGACAAAGAACTAAGTAAGGCTTTCTATCCTTTCGGAGCCGGGCCGCGCCTCTGCATTGGAAATAATTTCGCGATGGCGGAGATGACTATCTTTTTGCAAAGGTTCTTCCAATCATTCTACGTTAATCCTACGGATCAGAAACCGAAGCTGGTGCCACTGGTGACGTTGAAGCCAGATAGAATTGTGTTAGAAATAGGTCGGCGAGTGGCCAGGCGGTAACAGCGTTGCAGATGCGCACAACTGATTATTCCGCCTCGAGGTAGTCGGGGTGGATTCGGTAATTGTCGTAGCGACGGAGGCCATTCTGTTCTATTACTTTATTTAGCAATCTGGTGTAAGCGCCTTTTCGTTCTGAGTAATTCGACAAGTAGGGCAGCAGTTGGATAGGATCCTCGGTCGAGTCGCGCATAATTCGCAGTCCACGATACGCGTTGCTACGAGATAACACATCGAAATAGTCTCTGACGGAACCCGACAGATCATCGTACGCACGCAGAAATACTTTCTTGTTTCCGCGGGCGGAGTGAGCTTCTACCCTTACATCGTTCTCATTAAACGACCAAATGCCAAATACATTTCTTGCCTCACGGAAGAATCTGGATTTTCCCCAGCCTGTCTCAACTGCAGCCTGTGCAAGAACGAGACTGTTCGGATATGTCTGCATTCGCTGAAAGCCGTGATCAACAGTACGGATCTGATACCTTTCTTTCAGATAATTAAACAAAGTACTGTCTTCATTATCCCATTTCTCTTCTTCAAGAAGAAGCCGGAATTTCAACTGATCAGTCTCGCGTTCATGTTTTGCCACAAGAATCGCTGGAAGAAGTACAGCGATAAATTTATCTTTTGCCTCGGCCTGTGAGAGAGAATCGAATCCTGCAACATTCTTATACAACACTGGTTTGACCAGAGAATCTTCCAATGCAACTACTTCCCGTAAGGAAGATAAAGCTAATGTTTCCGTTTTTACTCTGTAGGTCTTCTCCTTGCACCCTGCCAGGATGAAAAGAATGAGCATGCAACCCAGGGCATGGTTGAACCAGGGATAAGCTGGCCTTGAGTGCTTTTCTATCACAACACTTGGAAGAATTCCAATCGACGAATCGATCACATTACAGGAACGACTGGGCATAAACTGATTCGGCTGCATTAAGTCATCCAGAGTTAGCGGAGCTTCCACTTCTTGTCAGCCAGTGTGACAAGATTTTTGCGATTGGGTGAATTGGTCCATTTGGTGAGCCGGTTATCACCGCTGAAATTATAGAAGAGATAAAGTTTCCCGTCGATAATGCGATAGGCAGTAGGATCAATCTTTATACGCTCACCGGTTGTTGCCATCGTGTAAGCGCACCATCCGCCGTATTGAGGTTCGTATTTTTCGGGAGACTTCTTGAACGTTTCAAGATTTTCCTGGGATGCGAAATAATACACGATCCCTCTGTAATCGAACTGGATCTTTTCTGAACCACGAACAGGTTGTTTTTTAAAATAGCTGACGGGGTCAAACTGTCTGAGAGCAATGAAATTCTCGTTGTTGAAGTTTCGCCGACGGATCCCGTTTTCGGTCTGGGCGAATACAGAGATTGTCAGCACAACAAGACAACAGGTTATAAGCGGTTTCATAGGTTAAGCGTCAATCCACAAAGTTTGCGAAACATAATTCGACGGGAAAGACAAAGACGACGAAAGCCTCAGGATGATGAAAAAGCCGGCAGGAACAGGCAAATTAATTCGATGAACTGCTGTTGGAAAGATCCTTCAAGGATGAGATTAAGGCGTTCTTTTCTTCCACGCAGTCCTTATAAAGCCTGGACCACACAGCCTTTTCCTCCAAAGCCTCCTTCCTTAGGAGTATTTCCCGCTGCCTGAGCTCAGCGCATTGGGCCTTTAGTCGCGAGCGTTCATACAACAACCATGAAACCGCACCAACTGCAATAACCATAAAAAACAGGATGACGATGTTTCTTGCCATAGCTACGAATTTATAGAATAATGACAACGGTGGTCACTGGCTGGCTGATTTATTTTCAAGATCAAACACCATTTGAAATTACTTTGAGGAAATCATGTAACTTAAGAATTGGATTTTCAAGTGTGACCGACATCCAACGAAGCGTTTTATTTTTCATTCAGAAAATATTACGGTCGATTAATAATAGCATCAGAGTGGATTTTTTTAAGCGTGTACAACGATATTTCTTGAGAGACGGCCATCATGCTTCGCGATCGGAGCAAAAACGGCTGATCCTGACTTTCAATCTATCGCTGGTATGCATCATTGTTGCGATCATTTACACGTTCCTGGATATCGCAAGCAATATCCTTTATTCTCTTCCTGCCTATCTCATTCTTTTCTTCGTACCACTCGTGACGTTGTTCCTGATCCGGCGTGGCAAACATCGAACTGCCAAAATCTTATTGATGGCATCCGCTAACCTCGTCGTGTTCTGGATTTGCCTCATCGACCCATTTGAAACAGGAGCATTCCTTTTCTTTATTCCGGCAGGGATCGGCGCCTTTGCAGTGCTTGGATTTTCCGAAAGCAAGACCGGTCTGATGATGGCTGTCTTTTCAGCTTTGCTTTTTCTTATCGCATATACCTCAGGCTTCCGACCCGTCCCTGTCCCTGATGCACCGCCCGGATATCTTATCACAAGTTTCATCTTCAACTATTTTGTGAGTGTTACTATATGCGTACTGATCGTCTTTTTTCAGATGAGCCTCAATCGTGCATCGGAAGAAGAGCTTCTCCGGAAAGAGAAGTTTGCTAATCAAAAGAACTCGGAGCTTAAGAAAGTGAATGAAGAACTCGATCGATTTGTATACAGTGTATCCCATGACCTTCGATCGCCGCTAAGTTCGATCTTGGGGCTCATCAATATAGCGCGGCATACTCAGGACCGCCCGGAACTCGAAGAGATTCTCGACATGATCCAGGGACGTGTCAATTCCCAGGATCACTTTATCCGCGAGATCATTGATTACTCACGAAACGCCCGTACAGAGACCACCATTGAGAGAATCCGCGTTAACGAATTAGTGGAAGAAATTATCCTCTCACTGAGATATCACCATGGCGCGGACCGGATTGATTTTCGAAATACCGTACCGAGTGAATTAGTGGTGCACTCCGATAAAATCCGTCTGCGTGTTATTCTGAGCAACCTTATCGGAAACGCAATCAAGTACCATGACCTGAAAAAAGAGGAACCGTTTATTGAAGTCCGGGCGGACGTGGAAGAGCACGCGCTTATTGTTGAAGACAATGGTTCGGGCATGACTCCGGAACACCGGGAAAGAATCTTCCACATGTTCTACCGCGCTTCCGACCAATCTACCGGAAGTGGGTTAGGTCTCTTCATTACGCAGGAAGCTGTTGTCAAGCTGGACGGAGCGATAAAAGTATCCTCCACGCATGGAAAAGGAAGTACATTTACGGTCTTACTCCCGTTGCAAAAATGGGAAACTATCTCTGAATCAAGGCCTGCCAATTAGTCGAATGACCATTTCGGAAACGACTGCGATTCCTATTCTGCACCTCCAATGAATCTCCAGGCATTTCATCAAAAAGAAATGAAATGCTCCAGCCAAGTTGCTTTTCAATCGTTGGATACACTATTTTGGATTTTGTTTCACCCGGGATTCAGCAACTTATGTCCACAACTCTCCGAATTGTATTCTGTTCTTTTTTAATAGCCGCCTTACATTCCCCAGTTTTCGCGCAGAATCAGGATATCCTCCCTCCTGTCTTGCCCTGGAAAGGAAAGAGTACCGAACTCATTGCGAAGAAAAGTCATCCATGGATCACTCCAGTAGAACAATCAGATTTTAAGCTGACGCCATCCTACGATGAGACTATGGGCTGGCTGAACAAATTGTGTTCGGCGACAAAGACCATGCAGATGATTTCAATAGGAAAAAGTGCTCAGTACCGTGACATCAACATGGTGATCGCATCGATGGAAACTTTTGACAAGGGAGAGCTCAGTGCATCAAAGAAGCCACTGCTGTTGATTCAGGCTTGTATCCATGCGGGGGAGGTAGATGGGAAGGATGCAGGAATGATGCTGCTTCGCGATATCGCATTCGGATCAAAGAAAAACCTTTTACTCAATTGCAATATCCTGTTCATCCCCATCCTGAATGTTGATGGCCATGAACGAAGCGGTCCCCACAATCGCGTTAACCAGCGCGGACCAGATAACATGGGCTGGCGGACCAACGCGAGAAACCTTAATCTTAACAGAGACTATTCAAAACTGGATTCAGAAGAGATCAGGGCGGTGGTCAAAGTCATGAACGAGTATGAACCGGACCTTTATCTTGACCTGCACGTAACTGACGGGGCCGATTATCAATACGACATCACGTACGGTTCGAGTAGCGCTCACTCTCCCGCCATTTCCGAATGGCTGAAGAATACGCTTACCCCTTCCGTTGACAAACACCTGAAGGCTGCAGGTCATATTCCAGGGCCTCTGGTATTTTCCACAAATAATATGGATTTCCGCGAAGGGATGAGCGAATTACCATTCTCCCCGCGTTTCTCGCATGGCTATGGAGACGCAAGGCATATTCCTTCCGTATTACTGGAGAATCACTCGCTTAAACCATTTCGTCAGCGCGTGCTTGGCGCCTATGTGTTTCTTGAAAGCATCATCAAGACCCTGGCCGAGAACGCACCCGCGGTTAAGCAGGCAATGTACAACGACCGGTCTATCCGCCGGAAGGAAGTGACACTCGGCTGGGGCGCTTCGCCGAAGCCTGACACGATAAACTTCTCAGGTATCGAGTCGTCCCGTGAAAAGTCATTGGTTACCAATGCAGAGTATGTAGTCTGGAAAGGCAAACCTGTCACCCAGAAGATTCCTTACACTATGCACAACGTACCGAAGGTCACTTGTGCAAGACCGAAGGCTTTTTATGTTCCTTCAACATATAAGGACGTCATAAGTCGTCTGCAGGCCCACGGTATTGTAATGGAAGTGATCACTGTTCCCGAAGAAGCGGAAGTGACGATGTATAGAATATCAGACTATACATTCTCCCCTGCCCCCGTCGAAGGACGGTTTACCGTGTCTGGAAAGTTTACGCCGGAGAAAAGGACGGAGAAGTATTATGCGGGTTCCGTCCGGATTGATACAGATCAACCGCTTGGGGATCTTGCCATACTACTACTTCATCCTGAATCCGCGGACTCATTTCTACAGTGGGGATTTTTCCCGGAGATCTTCACACGCACTGAATATATTGAGGCATACGCACTCGAACCACTCATAGAAACGATGTTGAAAGAGAACGCTGCGCTTTCGGCCGAGTTCGAAAAGAAAAAATCTGAAGACTCTGCCTTCGCCAATAACCCACGCGCCATCTACAATTGGTTTTATTCTAAGAGTCCTTATTTCGACAACCGGTGGCTTCTCTACCCCGTGGGGATTGAGTGAATGTGAAGAAAGGTATTGCAGACAATCAAGCACGGCTATGCGATTTCGACTGCCAGGGCAGAAACCATTTCGGCTGGTGACGGGTGAGAGAAGACGAGCACCTCTTCCTTTAGAAGCTCTGACGAATACATGCCATTCTGATTTGGCAGAGTGGAGTTCCACACACTCCGGCAACGGATCAGACGGTACGTTTCATCTTTGATATCAAACACAACTACGGTGACCCATGGGCCTCCATGGACCAATGGAAAATGAAGGAAATAAGGATGATCAAACAAACCCACATCCTTCAGTTCCGGAAGAAGATTAGCTTCGAAGAATTCATAACGATACAACTCACACGCAATTCGCGCTTTCGCCATCATGATTTGCAACGAGTTCAGTTTGTCTTCTAAGATCCGTATAGGCGCAAGCATAGGATTAAAGTCTCCTATGGGTGCCCATTGGTTTGTCGCGTAGTCAAGAAACTGGAGAACCCTTCTTCCGATAGAAAGTTTATAATCAAAGAAGGAATACCCTGGAACAAAATAGCCAGGATAGAAATAGTCAAGCCCTGCATCCTTGCAGAAATTAATCTTCAGATAGATCAAATACTTTCCGAGCGAATGTTTCCGGTAATCAGGATCGTAGAATGATGTAATACCTGCGGCGGCGTTCATTCCGAGATCGAAGAAACCACAGGCAATCAATTTATCGTCATCTCGTATCTCAACCTGATAAGTGTCGTAAATGTCGCAGGAAGCTTTGCCATATAATAACTGGTGGAGGGAGGCTGAAGCTTCAAAGGCAACGCTTTGTCTATAGCGAAGGAATAAGGCTTCATTTTCCTCGTTTATATTTGCTTTGCTGAATTGAACGGAGAAACGGGCATTGAACTTCCGAAGCTTTATCTCCGTGCTGTCCGCCTCATAGGTTTTCAGATTGATCCGAAGCCAGACGGCACTATAAAACTGACCTTTAAAATTCAGGAAGTTGGTCGTAAAGATATTTTGCCCCATACGAAACCAACCAATACTCAAATAATTATCGAGGTGTGCCGGGGGAAGAATGGATGGCGTATGGACCTGGGCGAACATGCTCTCGAAATCTGTCTCAAAATATCCAGCTGCGAAGAGAACGGCAAGTAGTATGATCCTTTTATTCTCAGAGATTGATCTGTTGCCGGAACCTGTGTATAAATACCACAGTAGTTGTTGACATTTTCGTTCATTAAACCTTGCCGGCAAACCTTATTAGAGAGATTTCCTGCAAATAATGTGTGATCAGGCGCTGCAATACGTGTTTTCCATCGGATAGCCGGAGCGTTACTTTCAGAGTGCCGCTGGTACAAAAGTTTTTATCAGTAGGACGAAACACGATGTTCAATTTTAAAAATATGATAATGAAAAAACTATTCTTAATGTTAGGTGCCTCCTTCCTTTTTTGTGCAGGCGCAATGGCACAGGTGGATAACGACTCTACATCGCTCCGCCAGGATACTGAGCAGACAGGTGCTGGTAATACCGAAGAAAATGACAGCAATGAAAACGACGGTATCAATGATCGTCTTCAGCAACCAGATCCGGAGGGACAGGATAAAGATGGCCCTACCGAAGATAACGGTATCAACAACAAACTCGAAGACGAAAAGAATGATATAGAAGAAGGTGCAGAGAAAACCGGTGACGCAATCCGTGAAGGTGCGGAAGATACTGGCGAAGCTGTTGAAGGTGCTGCTAATGATGTAGGTGATGCTGCTGAAGAAGCTGCAGATGACGCAAAGGAAGCAGGACGTGAGGTTGGCGAAGAAGTAGATCAGGCCGGTGACCGCATTGAGTCTGCGGCTGATAAAAATGACAGCAACGAGAATGACGGGATCAATGACCACCTTCAGAAACCTGACTCTAAAAGCGAAGATAAAGACGGAGCAAATGAAGATGATGGTATCAACAACCATCTTCAAGGAGCTGTTGATGATGTAAAAGATGGTGCTGAAAAAGCGGGTGATGAGGTAGAAGAAGCGGGGAACAAAGTAGGCCAAGGTCTTGAGAAAACCGGAAATGAGCTGGAAGCTGGTGCACAGCAAACTTCTGATGCAGTCGCTGCCGAAGCAAATGCCATGGATAGCGGTGCCGGGTCGACAGCAGATGTAAGCTATGGTCCCGAAGTCGAAGTTATTACAGACAAAGAAGGACCCCTCCATGAAGTAGTTTATAAGATCGATGGAGAACTTTACTATGTAGATCGTGAAAAGGAAGAAATTGTGAAGGCTGAAGAATCTGACCTTAAAGATGCAGCGCATCCTGCCATCATTCATAGCTCAGCAAAAGGAACTTCAGACAATAAGTAATTTGTAATCGGTCAGGAAACTTTTTCGGATTGAATTACATCAAAAGGGAGGCCCGTGCCTCCCTTTTTTGTTTGCCTCTGCAATTTCGGTTGTTCCCAGGCGTTAAGCATGAACGATCAGAATACCGTTGAGGTGGAGAGAGAGACCGCTTAACAACAATTAACATTTTTAAATTGGCGTTTGCGTAACTCACGAGCGATTTTGCAGTATCAACGATAGCATGCTGTCGCCTAACAGATGAACCCGTTTGTCTTTTTCCTGACCTTACTTGCCGGCGTTCCCCTCGCCGTGTTTTCCCAATCCTCCCGGGCACCACAAACACCGGATACCACAAAGATTTATAACACCTCACGTTTCCCGGGGGATGCTCCGCGGATAGATGGTGTGCTGAATGATCCGGCCTGGCAGGCTGTCGAATGGGCCGGAGGCGATTTTCGCCAGCTGAGTCCTGAAAAAGGAAAAGAGGCTACTGTTCAGACCCGGTTCAAAATTCTTTACGATGATAAAAACCTATATGTCGGGATACAATGTCTTGATCCCGAGCCATCAAAAATTATCCGGAGGATGTCGCGCCGCGATTCATTCGAAGGAGACATGGTGGAGATCAATATCGACAGCTATTATGACAAGAGAACAGCATTCTCGTTCACGGCTTCGGTGTCGGGTGTAAAAGGTGACGAATATGTTTCGAACAATGGCGAGAACTGGGATCCTGGATGGGACCCGATATGGTATCTGCATACGTCCATCGACCAGGAAGGATGGAACGCCGAGTTCCGGATTCCATTAAGTCAGCTCCGGTTTACCAATAAGAATGAATTAGTCTGGGGTCTTCAGATCACCCGCATTTTCTTCCGCAATCAGGAACGCTCTATCTGGCAGTATATCCCTCCTGACATTGGTGGATGGGTTCATCTTTTTGGAGAGCTTCACGGAATCACTGGTGTACGTCCTCAGAAGCAATTGGAGATTCAACCTTTTGTCGTTGCGCAGACAGAAACATTTCAGAAAGAAGAGGGAAA
>JAEYXN010000312.1 GCA_023431285.1 Bacteroidota bacterium | reverse complement strand
TTATGGACTTTTTCTTCTCTTCGCATTTAAGCCCGGGAGAGTAGGTCGCCGTGCCCCGAGGACTCGGGGTTGCCTATCTTTTATTTTAAGAAGCCTCACAGAAATGTGAGGCTTTTTTCGTTTATGGGCTTCACTAACGCACTAAGAAGTGTTGATGGTGCCTCTTCATATCTCCCTTAAAACATACGTACTGACGTTGATTCTTACCTCCCTCCCCTCGATTTGAAAAAGTTCATTATTTTTGACGACGCGAGAGCAAATGAATCACGTTATCTATTAACGAGCTATTTATGAAAAAATTGATCTGCCTGGCTTTTGTTGTTGCGGTCGGGCTACCTGTATTAGCGCAAAAACCTGAATTAACTTCTGGAAACCTCGCAGACCTAAAACATCTCAAAAGTGTCGGAGTTGAAGTCACCTATGAGAAACTTTTGGTTGGTGCTGAAATTGCCGAAGCAGATTTCATCGCAGCGAGGAAGAACAACTGGGACACCAAAGAGCCAGGAAAAGGTGACGAGTGGGAGCAGTACTGGCATAAAAGCAAAGGACTTTATGAGCCAGCATTCGCTAACAACTTCCTGATAAACTCCGGGGTTTCCGTCAATCCCAAGTCTCCATTCAAGATGATCCTTAAAGTCTTTCAAATTGAACCCGGATGGAACGGTGGACCCATGGGTGGCCCAGCATTCATCCTTAGTGAACTTTGGATCGTCGACTCTGCTAACCCCGAAAAAATTATCGCAGTATTAAAGCTTCCCCGCTATAAAGGAAACGACAAAACTGGTGGTGACTTTGAAATGGGACGCCGCATTGAACAGGCTTTCGCGACTGCGGGCAAACAGATCGGATTATATTTCAAAGCAAAGGTTATTTAAATCAACCCACGTGATCATGAGTTACTGACTTTGGGCTTACCATCCGGTTGTTAGTAACTCATGATCACCCTTTGCACATTGCTAAATCCGATAGGCGAGAGTAAGCATTGCAGAAGAAGAGGAAAAGGAAGCGCCAAATCCGGAGATGTTTCTCTCTGTCGTAGAATCGTTATTCCATTGCTTGTTTCTTGTTTTCCCTCCTTGATAGTAAATGCCCGGCAAAACCTCTGCTCCAAAAACTATCTTCTCCTTAAACACATAATTCAATCCTATGATGGCCTTGAGAGTTGTTGTATAAGTGCTACTCTGGATTTGGTATTGAGTATTGACAGTATTCTCCTCGAGGTTGCTGTAATCGTAACCTAGGGCGAGGCCAATGCCGTATCGTAGTTGTAAATCATCCGCGATAGGTTTTCGAAATTCGCGCCCCGCGCCGACATGAAACCCATAGGAGCTTTGCTCTATCGTGGAAGCATCCCCTTTCCCTTCGTGTTTGCTTGAACCTCCGGAAAGGTAGGCACCGTCGAATCGCCAAAGCGCAGAATTGGTTCCTCTCTTGTAGGTAAGCCCAAAGTTGTCAAGACTGCTAAAGGTCAGGCCAACCTCTTTGACAACATCCTGCGCATAGCAGAACGAAAACGCAAAAAGAAAGCATGTGAGGAGTGAAATTGGTTTAATCATAATAGATAACTTTTGATTGTGTTGGTAGAGATAATATGACAGCCGGGAGCAATAACTATTCCAGAAGCATAGGACGCCACCCCTTCTGTTAGCAGCAGAATTTTTCAATTGAAATATTTTGTCCATCTTCATCCCATAAAATGGTTACTCCTATTCGGTGAAGAAGGCACTTGTCATTACATTTCTGGTTGTCCTCGGCGCTGGCGGTTATTTGCTCTACGAGAATTACTTCGCTGCCCGGCCAGTTGATAAATGGGACCTGGTCCCGACGGAAACTGTTCTCGTGTATGAAACGTCTGATTGCAAACAGTGTCTTCAGGATCTCAAAAATTCACCCGTCGTTCAACTAATTCGGGAGGCATCCAAACTCGATAGCAAAGACTCTCTTGCTTCCCTGCAGGACCTGATCTTTTCTTTTCAGCAACCTACCCTCGTTTCCCTCCACGTAATTAAGAAAGACGAGTTTGACTTCACCTATTATATTCAAAATACTCCGGCATTTGAGCAAAAGCTCCATATGCTGATGGCTCAATTCATCGGGATGAAAGGATTAAAGAATACGACTCGCGAGTTTGAAACCATCCCCATCAATGAGATCACTTTCAATAAGAAGACATTTTCCTATTCTTTGATCGGCGGAATCTGGGTAGGGAGCTACAGCCCTATTCTTGTAGAAGATGTCATCCGAACCTTCAAGTCTGATGAGAAGAGTTCATTCCGTGACCTGATCAGCAGCGTATACCAGCTTCCCCGCATTAAGAATGACGGCGGGAATCTGTACGTCCATCTTTATAACCTGTCTCAGTGGTTCTCCTTGTTTACAAAAGAAAAGTCTAACTTCCTGATCGATCATTTCGGGCATTCTTCCCTCCTGGACGCACGGGTAACGAACAATCGCATCGAACTTAATGGTTTCAGCTACCACCCCCCCGCAAAGAAAGAGTTCTTCCTCTCTGCATTTCAGGAACAAACGCCAGTTGAGTTTAAGCTGAAAAATATTATCTCCAACCGCGCGCTGATTGTCTGTGATTTTGGAATAAGCCAGGGAGACCGATTCTTCCCCCGACTCAATACACTCAGCAAAAATCCATATGCAGACACATTGAAGAGGCTAGAGTCAGACTTAAAGGTGAACTTTAGCGAACTGTTCAATAAATTCTCCGGTGAACTTGCTGTTTGTCATCTCGAGTCCCGCACTGAGTCACTTACGAAGGTATTACTGCTTCAGGATGACGATAATGCTTCAGGGTGGATGAAGAACTTCAACACTATTTCGCAAGCGCTTGCCGAAGATTCTGTTTTTGTTGATCGTTACTCGGGATATGAAATTTTTGAACTTCCCGTCGATGCACTTCCTCAAAAATTATTCTTCCCTTTAATAGATGGGTTCTCGTCATCATACTACACGCGTTCAGGGAATACAATTATGATTGCAGAGAATATTGAAGAGCTCAAGAAGTTTCTCGATGATATCGATCAGGAAAACACCTGGGGGAAATCTCTTTCACAAAATCGTTTCTTTGAGTCAACCTTGCTGGAATCCAGCGTCAGTATTTTTGTGAACACACCCCGAATACGGCATCTTCTTTCAATGAACCTACAACCGCGCTGGCAGAAATTCCTTGACAATAACAAGGGTACGTTCGACAGACTCGGAATGGGAGCAATCCAATTCAGCCATCTTAATGATACCTATTATACAAACATCTCTTGGGCGTTTGGGGATCAAAAGGAAACGCAGCCGAAACAATCCTCCGATCGTTATCTGACGAATTTTTCGTCCGGGATTGCTCGCTTTTCTGTGGCTCAAAGCCATGTGAATAATGCTCGCGAAGTGCTGGTGCAGGATTCAACGAAGGCTTTAAGTCTGCTCTCAGACCGCGGAAAGATTCTCTGGCAACTTCCGATGAATGACTTCATCACTGGAGATGTACATCAGATTGATTATTTCGCAAACGGAAAACTCCAGTACTTCTTTGCAACGCCGGGTACTCTTCACGTGGTGGATCGGCTTGGAAATTATGTGAAACCGTTTCCGGTACAGATCAAGGAAAAACAAATTGAACACGTCTCTATTGTCGACTACGACCATAGCAAGAAATACCGCTTCCTGATTACTTCAAGGGAAGGCAAGTTATGGATGTTTGATAAATCCGGAACAAATCTTGAAGGATGGCAGCCACGCGCAGTAGACGAAAGATTGATTACAGGGGTAAGCCACCATCGGATCCTGGGTAGGGATTATCTCATCGCAATTCGTCGCGATGGTCTGGTCTACCTGATGAATCGTCGTGGAGAACTGATCAAAAATTTCCCACTCGATCTCAATGCCAGACTTGAAGGTGATTATTTTCTCGAAATCGGTAAGAAGGCTTCGGATACATATTTCACTGTGATGTCTGTTGATGGAGTGAAATACCGTTTCAATCTCCAGGGGAAGATAGAAAGTCAGGATGCGTTTGTGAAGAATTCCCCGGATGCGAGATTTTCACTTGTATCAGAAAAGAAATTCAAATCTTATATTGTACTGCGTCGCGAGCTCAATCAGTTTTCTGTTTTCGATGAAAAGTCTTCTGAGATTATAAAGAGTGATTTTATCGGCAACAATCCTGTTGATGTCGGATATTACTCTTTCGGAAACGGGAAGGATTACATCGTAGTGACAGACCTTAGCCAGGATCTGTCATTTATTTATGATAGATCAGGAAAACTTCTTTCGCCTATTCCAGTTGATAGTCATTCGCTTAAGGTGTTCCCCTCCGCAGGTGACGGAATTCGTGTCTTCTATTCCGATGATCGAAATATCACGATCGGTGAATTACCCTAGTTCCTGAAGAAAATCCTCAATCGCGTCGTAGATTCTTTTTAGCTCAGGTTCTTCAATTACGTATGGCGGTAGTACGTAGATGATGTTTCCCAACGGGCGAAGAAGAATTTCTCTCTTAACGAAGAACGAATATATATTCTTCCTGATGTCGTTGAAATAATCTGTATCTCCTATTTCGAGTTCAAGAGCCAGGATGGTCCCAATACTTCTGACATTCCGTACGTGTTTATGGTGAGCCACCTTCTTCACAAAAGTTGAATGGGATTCTTCAATGCGACGGATATTCTTCCAGGTATTAGTTTCCTTCAGAATAGAAAAGCTTGCATTTGCGGCAGCGCAAGCAATGGGATTTGCAGTATATGAATGGCCGTGAAAAAAGGTATGAGCGGGATTGTTTGATTCGAATGCTGAAGCTATTTTTTTCGAGCATGCTGTCACGCCCAAAGGTAACGTCCCGCCAGTTATTCCTTTTGAAACTGCAATGATATCCGGTTTGGTATCCATGTATTCACTCGCAAACCATTTTCCGGTTCGTCCAAACCCTGTGAACACCTCATCAGCGATGCAAATAACATCGTTATGTGATGCATAAGCGAGAAGAGATTCGAATAAATGGGCCTCGTACATGATCATTCCTGCGGCGCCTTGCACAAGGGGTTCATAAATGAATGCAGCAACGTCACCTTCGTCTACATGCCGTTTGAATTCTTCAAGAACGCCTTCAAAGTTATGTTCATTGGGAACTCCAATAAAGCTCACATCAAAAAGGTAGTCCTGAAAAGGCTTTGTGAATGTCCCTCGCTCCCCGACAGACATGGATCCGAAGGTGTCTCCGTGATAGGATCCATTGAGTGCAATAATCCTTTTCCTTTTCCTTCCGGTGTTGTAAAAGTATTGTAAAGCCATCTTTATCGCGACTTCCACTGCGGTGCTACCATTGTCTGAAAAGAAGATGCGATGTTGATTCGATGGTAAAACCGTCAAGAGGTTCTGCGTAAGCGTTATTGCGGGTTCATGAGTGAAACCGGCGAAAATAACGTGTTCAAGTTTCATTGCCTGGTCAAAGATCGCGTGGGCAATAACAGGATTAGAATGGCCATGCAAATTGACCCACCAGGATGATACGCCATCTATGATCGATCGTCCGTCCGAAGTATGAAGATATACTCCTTTTGCTTCAGTGACGTATACCGGTGCCGTTGCTTCCGATAGGGAAGTAAATGGATGCCAGACGTGTGCCTGGTCAAAATCAATTTTTGATTCGATTGTTCCAGTGGTCATGTAGCTTCAGGGCATAGTGTTTAACAACTTCGCGTGTCAATTCCGGTTCGGGCAGTATTCGAAGGAGACAGGGCAGGCCAGTGTGTTTGAGAATGAAAGACTCGCTCGCAGGGTTAGATGGCCCATTGAAGATAATTCCGCAAATCTTCGCCTTTCTGTTTTTTAGAGCTTCAATTGTCAGCAAGGTATGATTTATACTTCCAAGATATAGGTTAGAGACCACCAATACTTCACAATTGAATTTTAATGCGATGTCAATCACAAATTCGTGGTCATTCAATGGTACAAGGATTCCGCCAGCCCCCTCGATAATAAGGTCTCCGGTTGATGTGGGAAGTTTAAGATCATCGCAGCTGATACGAACATCCTCCAGGGCAGCCGCAGCGTGAGGTGAGGCTGGGGTGTTAAGTCGAAATCCCTCCGCATGCACATTAAGCTCTTCAGAAACTAATTCTCGGATTCTTGATGCATCGGTGGGATATCCCGCCTGGACAGGTTTCCAATAATCGGCATGAAGAAATTCACAAAGTATTGCAGACACTAAAGTCTTGCCGCTATCAGTATGTATGGCGGTAACGAAGTAATTCATTGCTCGACTTTTTTTTCAACCACAGGCCTCACATGATCCGCCAGACGATAAATCTCCTGTACTGTATTGAATGAGTGAATACAAATTCGCAATCGCTCTTTTCCAACAGGGACCGTAGGACTTAGAATTGGACGAACATCAAGCCGATTTTTCTGTAACAAAGCTGCCAGTTCTCGTGCATCCTTATTGCCTGACACCCGGATAGTTTGTATCGCCGTATCGTTCGCGCCATAACTATCCATATCGTTCATCACATCCCGGTATGTTTCTATATTTTTCGCAAGATTTTCCTGAAGTTCCGGGGTTTGCCCGATGTATCTGAAAGAAGCGTTTACGGTAGCAACAGTGTGAGGTGCAGGAGCAGTAGTGTAGATGAATGGCCGCGCAAAGTTTATTAGGAAATCTCTTAATCTCCTGGAGCCAGCGACGAAGGCACCATGTGCGCCAACCGCTTTTCCGAAAGTGTATATCCTGACATCGATGTTGCTTTCGATGCCCTCTCTTACCGCCAGCCCTGCACCATCAAGTGTATACATTCCAGTACTGTGTGCTTCGTCAAGGATCAAAACGGAATCATAGCTCCGAAGAAGGGAAACTATTTCTTTGAGGGGGCTTTTGTCTCCATCCATTGAGTACACGGATTCGATGGCAACAAAGGTTCTTCCGGCAGACTTTCTTAATTTATTCTCAAGATCGGCCAAGTCGTTGTGTCGAAAGCTGAACCGCTTCGCTTGCGACAACCGCGCGCCGTCTTTGATGGATGCATGAGCGAATTCATCGTAGAGGATGGTGTCATTCTTTCCAGGCAGACTCGAGAGCACTGCAAGGTTTGCAGCATACCCGCTATTAAGGAACAGGCCGGACTCGCATTTGAATATCTTTGAAAGAAGGTCTTCAGTTTCAAGGGCGAGCTTCGAATTTCCGGTTAGCAGACGGGATCCCGTTGAGCCATTACCACTTCCATAAGATGCATGGATTTCCGTAGCGAGCCTGGAAACGGCTTGAGACCTGCCTAATCCCAGATAGTCATTAGAGGAGAAATCAACGAGGTTCGAAGTCTCTGTAAGCGACCTGAGTAACCCAGATTCATCTTGCTTCCGCAACTTATCCTGGAGAAACTTGTCAAACGATTTTTTCATACTCGATGCTGCAAGGTATCGCGTGTGAAATATTCTCGCGTTATTTTCCTCTCATTTTTTCGAGCATGTCCCACATTTCGTTTGGGATCATTTCGAGGTGACTGAATTCTCCGCCGTTCTTTAACCATTCTCCTCCATCAATTGTGATTACTTCTCCATTTACATATGCTGAGTAATCTGAGATAAGGTAGGCGGCGAGGTTAGCAAGTTCCTGATGTTCGCCAACGCGCTTCACTGGGATACGCTCGGCAGGATCAAATTTTTTGACAAGATCGCCGGGGAGAAGTCTGCTCCATGCTCCTTCCGTCGGGAAGGGCCCTGGCGCGATGGCGTTGCTACGGATCTTGTATTTCGCCCACTCAACAGCAAGAGATCTTGTGAGAGCCAGCACACCAGCTTTTCCGCATGCAGACGGTACTACATAGCCTGATCCGGTCCATGCGTACGTGGTCACAATGTTAAGAAAGACACCAGGCTGATTTTTCGCTATCCAGTTTTTTCCGGCAGCAAGGGTTGTATAGTATGTTCCCTTCAACACGATATCGACCACTATATCGAATGCTCGGTGTGATAGCCTCTCCGTTGGACTGATAAAATTCCCGGCGGCGTTGTTAAGAACGCCATGGACCTGACCAAACTCCGCCTCTGCTGACCTGATGACATTTTCGATCTCTTCATATTTTCTGACATCGCATGCCACAGGCAAAACTTTTCCTCCCGTCTCTGACGAGAGCTGCTTCGCCGTCTCAGAAAGGACATCCATTTTCCGGCTTGTGATCACAAGATTGGCACCGAGTTCCAGGAAATATTTTCCCATCGACTTTCCGAGTCCGGTCCCCCCTCCGGTAACAATGATGGTTTTGTCTTTCAGACTTCCGGGTTTCAGCATTCCTTCCATAAGCGTTTTTGGTGTAGTTTCAATGAGATCAAGTTCAGACATTTCATTGGATTAATCAAACAAAAAAGGCCACCTTCTCAGGCGGCCCTTTCGTTTGGTAATTGGGTTTGCAATTAGCCGTTGGTGTCAACACTTTCCACGAGGTCTTCAATTTCATCAACCACCGGCGCCAAAACATCTTCCAGTCTTTCCTTAGATCCATCTGAATATTTCAGATATGGAACCTGCGATTCATTCTCATCGACAAAGACAACATCGCCAAGTTTGGAGTTATTGCTGTACAGTGCGAGTTTGATAAAATCGTTGAAATCAATTTCTTCGCCATTAGCTCCTTCAGGATCCACAGTACCTTGCAATTTCAGGTTTTTGAACTGGACGAATCCGTTGAGAGACTGAATGCTTTCTTCGCTTTTAGATGCATTGGAGTATTTAACCGTCACAGAAGCGGCGATCATTGTTTCCTGATTATGTGTGATTCCAAAGCTCAGGGTAGAAGTTGTAGAACCTGAAACGTCAAAACCAAGTGATACAGCATATGGAGTTATCATCAAATCAATGCCAGCGCTCAGAGGAAATCCGGCATCGTCATACTCGATCTCCAGGTTCAGTCCTGCTTTCTTCACATCATTCACGAAGAGACTTGCTTTAATTGATGTTGGTTCATAGTACAGATCACCCCATTCGTCTTCCACGAGTTGTTCCTCATACTCCGCGAGCAGAAGTTTTGCGTTGTTCGTGTTTGAGCCTTCAGTTGGGAAGAGGATTTCTATTGTTTGTGCATCTCCCTGATAGGCGAACTCCTGCAATTCGTCAACCCACACATAAACTCCGGTGTGCGCTTCGAAATCAAAAGGCTCAGCGCTGTTTATCTTACCTTTGGTGGATGATGCCGGAACGAAAACTGACCGGAACTCACGGCCTCTGTCTCTGAGGAAAGCGCGTACCTTTTTCTTGTCTGAGGCGACGCGCCCTCCATCAAGCGGATCATCGATAGAAGTTAGGTCGAAAAAGTCTTGAATGGCTTTAAGTCCATCAGCATCGGCGAATCCCTGAAGATCTTGTTTCGCGTCAGTATTGAACTTAGCGATCTCTCCTTTGGCATCGTTCTTAGAAAGTTGTCCACTACCTTTCTTGTCGTCATCATCATTACAAGAGGTTAGAGTGATGGCAAAAGCAAGCGCTCCGGCAGCTAAAAGTCGGTTCGTGATTTTCATGTTAATTGTTTGAGATTTTTTTTAGAGGGCAGTCAGTATCGATACGTAACTTATGTTTGCTAACAAGGACCTTTTACGGTTAGTATATTGGTTAGGGTTACGCTGGAACGGCAAATATTTTACAAATGTGTGCCGACACAATTTGTTTGGGGATGGTTGGAACACTTTAATAATTATTATTTTAGTGCAGCAAATCAAATGTCATGATCAAGCAAATCGCTATCCTACTTTCACTCTCTGTCGTACTCGGCTCTTGCGTTTCAAAGAAAAAATTTGATGACCTTCTCGCGCAGAAGGTCCGTCTTGAAGCAGATCTTTCAGATCGCACTTCACAACTTGAAAAGGCGAATGCCGATATTCACAACCTCGATAGCCTGATAAGCAAACTCAAAGACGACACAACCAGCCTCGGAATTGATCTCCGGAATAC
>JAEYXN010000198.1 GCA_023431285.1 Bacteroidota bacterium | reverse complement strand
TCAGCTTCTGTAACTTCTCCAATGGTGTGTTGCCGATTGTTTCAATGATTGAATTATAGATCATTACCTTCAATTTGTGTCAAAAATACAAAATATACCCGGAGGGCTAAGGAATGCCGCGGAAATAGGGATATTGATCAGGCCGCGGCGCCAGCGAGAAGGTAGAGTACCGCCATTCTCACAGCAACACCGTTCTCAACCTGGTCGAGGATGATTGAATGTTCTGAATCTGCTGCATCGCTGCTCAGTTCAACGCCGCGGTTTATCGGGCCCGGGTGCATGACTACGATTTTTTTATCGAGGCTGTCGAGCAGTCTGCGGTTGATTCCATAATAGAGCGAGTATTCCCGCAACGATGGGAAGTATTTTATTTGCTGGCGCTCCAGTTGAATTCTTAATACGTTTGCTACGTCGCACCATTGCAGAGCTTTCTCTACGTTGAACTCTACTTCAACACCTAGTTGACCGATAAACTTCGGAAGCAGTGTTGGAGGGCCGCAGACCATGATCTTGGCTCCGAGTTTTTTCAGTGCGAATATGTTTGAGAGGGCAACACGTGAGTGAAGAATATCTCCGATGATTGCAACCTTCTTTCCTGAGACGCTGCCAAGCTTTTCTCTGATCGAATATGCGTCGAGTAGCGCCTGCGTAGGATGCTCGTGCGTTCCGTCTCCGGCGTTTACGATGTTTGCCTTGATGTGTTTTGCGAGAAAGTGTGGTGCCCCCGCACTGGCATGTCGCATGACGATCATATCGACCTTCATTGCGAGAATGTTATTCACGGTATCAAGCAGTGTCTCACCTTTCTTGACTGAGCTGTTCGAAGCAGAGAAGTTGATGACATCCGCTGAAAGTCGTTTCTGGGCAAGTTCGAATGAGAGTCGGGTGCGGGTTGAATTTTCGAAGAAGACGTTGGCAATGGTAACATCCCGAAGAGAAGGGACTTTCTTAATAGGGCGATTGATTACCTGTTTGAAAGTGTCCGCAGTTTCGAAAATAAGCTCAATATCTTCCCGGGTGATGTCTTTTATTCCAAGCAGATGTTTCTGACTTAATTTCGACATATCTAATCCTTATTGACCAACCAGATCTTATTTTGTTTATGACCCTGCGCTTCCAACTCCACCAGTACACGTTGGGTGCTAAGCGTGTTTACGACCTTTCCAACGTAGTCTGCATCAATTGGAAGCTCTCTATTGTATTTCCTGTCTATCAGAGCGAGTAACTCAACTTTAGCCGGCCTGCCGAATGCGATCATCGCGTCAAGTGCTGCGCGAATGGTGCGCCCTGTAAACAAGACATCATCCACCAAAACCACATTCTTCCCCTCAATGATAAAGGGGATCCTGGTTTCATTCGCTTTCGCCGGGGTTTCCCGCCTGCGAAAATCGTCGCGGTAAAAGGTGGCATCCAGATACCCAAGAGGGATCTGCTTCTTTATGTCTTTTTCGAGCTTGCGATGAATAATTTCGGCGACATAGATCCCACGGGGTTGCATCCCGATGATCACCGAATTGGAGAAGTCGTTATGATTTTCAATCAATTGCTGGCAGAGACGACTGATCGTGATGTCAAGGAGTTCTGAATCAAGGATGAGCTTTTTCTGCATATGGCCGGGCAAATATACTGCCTCCTGCGGCAAATATCAACGAATCATTCCCCGCTGTTTTCATCATAGTTTATCTTGCTGAGAAAGAAGACCTTTTGCGACGTTACGCCGTTAGAAATCTCCCTGATTCCAAAGGCGTAAAAGAAATCATCATACCAGTAATTCAGGCGGGCGGAGCGGTTCTTCTCGTTTTTTGCGAACGCCAACGAGCTGCGTTTTTGCAGGGGATGGTAGGTTTTGCCTTCCAGTACTTCATTTCCCTGGATGATCTTTGAACGGAGTTTATTGTCGTAAAGGTACAGTAACGCGATGCGGTCCGGCTGCATTTCAAGTTTGACAAATTGTTCCAGGCCGTATGTCTTTACGTCGTTGATCTCAAAACTATTATCCCAAAGAATCTTCCCGTTATTGTCAAAGCCCATAACAACGGCGTGAGTGTAATAGAACCCATCGAAGATGCGACCATTTCTTACCGGCATACCCCGGTAGATCGGATTGAAAAAGCCGCCGTACATACTTCGTTCGACTGTGACGTACTTGGCGTAAAATGCTTCACCAAGCACAACGAACTGATCGTTATAAGGGACAATTTCATGAACGAGGAAACGGTAATTGAATCGTACTTTCTTTCCCTTTACGCGGCGCGTCGCAATCCTTTCCTTTACGCGCTGCTCACGTTTGACTTTCATATACTTAAAAAAGTTCTGAAGGTCACCGTAGTTGTAATAGCGAATCTGTTGCATGCCATCGGGATCCAGCCTCGCGATGAAAACTCCTTTTGAATATTCTGACGCGCGACTCGTGCCGTATGTTCCAGCCACGAAGTGCAGTCCGTTTTCTGTTTTGATCGACCTTGCAAAAAGCAGGTGTTTCTTGTCATCCGTCTCCAGTGGGATCTGATACAACAGGTTACCTTCCGTGTCGTAGCTTTTCACCCAGATCGTCTTGGCGCGCAAAGTATTCTTTGCACTAATCAGTACTTCAAATTCTCCTGTCGGGGATGTCTGGATTTGCGTCAGCTCTCCAGGTTCGTTAAATATTCCAGGTAATACTTTCGTCATCCGCGTACTCAGCGAGTAAAACATGACTACCGGAACGTTATTAAAATATCCCCCGATGATTACTCCGTGGGATGTGACCTGGAATTCACTGGGTATGAAGGGAATGAAATTTCGAACGTTATGTTTTACGAAATTGCCTGTGCCGTTTTCGAGGATGACCAGTTCAAGGTCCTTTCGCGCAATTTCGCGATGTCTAAACAGGAGGTAGGTCTTATTCGCAAAGCTTCGCTTTCCCATAAGCTCGAAACGCGAGTTTACAGGAAGAAATCCTTCCCAGTTAACGGCGAATGCGGTGTCGAATTTTACGAGGTGCAGCTTCTCACCGTCATTTGAAAACACGCGTCTGTACAGGAACAGGCCATCTTTTTCGGCGGGGATAACTTCGAATTGTCCATCTTCACGACTGAGGGGAATTTCTATCTGGCTGGACTGGACAAACTGCGAGAACCCTGCAGTGTGCAGCAGGAGAAACAACGTAAGGAACGCGGTCCCTTTTCTAATACGAGTCCACGCGGTTAATATAAAACACGTCGCGAACGCGAGAGGAAAGATTCGAATTCCGTAAAGTCTGGTATCCCCATACATAGAATGAATTTCCATACCAATAACGCACACCTCCCTGAGTTTCTTTTTCATTACGAATAACGTCCAACTCATGAAGTGTTTTCACTTTCTCTTTTTTCTCCGACACATCACCATCGCTGAGCGATGCTGATTTTACTATCAGCTCAGATTCTTTCTTATAGATAATATGAAGCCTTTCACCATCTGAATGAAAATCACCGACCTGTTGAAGAGACGGCATCCGGATTTCATCCAGTTTCAGGCTTTGGTCCCATTTTACATTTCCACTTTCATCAAGGGCGACTACGACGGTCTGAAGAGATCTTGTTTCATCAGAAGTCCTGGAGTTTTGAGGTGAATACATGTAGGGACGATACATCCGGCTCATGCCCGGATAATAATAGCCATAGGGAGAGTATCCGAAAGGAGAATAATACGGATTGTAGTAATAAGGATTCGTAGAATTCAGACTGTTCGAGTGGATGGGATTATAAACTTCCGCCAGGAGAAAATATCCATTCTGGTTTTCGGCCATACGAAATGGCATTACGAAACTGGTGAAGCTTGGCTGTCTCCCTTCGGCATTGGCTTCCTTTGCATTCTCTTTCACACGTTGGGCTCGTTTATCATTGAGGTAGGAAACAAAATTGTTCAATTGGCCGAAGCTGACATACTTGATCTTCTGATCCGAAAATGGATCCACCGGAACAGCATAAAACCCACTGGACTGTTTCGAATTCTTTTCACCATACGTTCCAGTAACGATGAGGTCCTCTCGTTCCAGAGCGCTGGAAAGCCCTGTTTGCAGGGTAATATTCTCCTCGATTGCTACGTTATCCTCCATCAATTGTTTTCCCGATGCATCGAAAGCGCGGAAGATCATTTTTCGTTCACCGCGTGAAGTTCTGTTTATCAGCACGGCATTGAATGTTTGATTCTGATTTGTCCGCAGATCGACAAGTTCGGTATCTTTCTGAAAGAATCCGGGTACAACTCTGAGGCTATTGGCAGATGGTTCATAAACCAGCAACACTGACTCATTGCTTACATATCCTCCGAAAGCGAAATTATCTCCCACCTTTATAAAGTGCGTGAGCCTGAAGTCCAAATCAGGTTTGATGGTGTACCTGTTCCGTTCTTCGCCATCAATAGTTGTTTCAATCAGAACAAAATCATTCCTGTTGGTATCGCCGGTTCTGAAAAGGAAGTACACTGCTTTCCCGGAGATTTCATATCCCACCATCTTGTGACGTTCTTTGATTTCCAGCTCAACGGTTTTCCTCTCCTGCAGTGCTGTGTCGAGAAAGATCAGCTCCCAGATCCTGTTTGAGTTACGGAATTTGTCTCTTTCCCTGAAAAGTGCAAGCCCGTTTTCTTCCAGGGAGATGACGTGAAAGTAGTCATCGGAATTCTTCTGTTCTCTTTCATAACGGTGTGGCTGCAGCACCTGCGCGACAGAAGCAGAATTGCATACTGCCAGCAAGGTGAGCGCGAACAGTATTACAAATAGTTTCGGATTACCCGCAATTTTTCGAATTCTCATAAAATCATTCCTCGCTTAACGCTATAATCAGATCGTACTCTTCCTTGCGCACCGGTTGAACCGACAACCGGGATGCTTTCACCAGCGTCATACCTGATAAACGCTTATCTGATTTTATTTGTGTTAAAGTCACAGGTTTTTTTAAGGGCTTGTTGGCCGACAAGTCAACCAAAACCCAATCATTGTCTTTTGGATCAGGATAAGATTCACGTTCAACGCGGCCGATTCCAACAACGGCTTTTTCATCGCCTGTATGATAGATGAATACGGTGTCACCTTTGTTCATTGCTTTCAGGTTGGTTCTTGCCTGAAAGTTTCTCACACCGTCCCACGCAGTTTTCTTATCGCGAACGAGATCATCCCAGGAATATGTCCCGGGCTCAGTTTTTAGTAGCCAGTAATTCATGTCGGGTGATTTTAGAATGTTAACCGCCGCCAGGATTCTCCTAAATTAGTAAATAGTGATACATCGGACACGACAATAGCGTCATCGGATGTGAAATTTTACCAGCGAAAATAGGGCCATTTGAATGGAGTGATCCGACTATGACCATTCCGGATGAATACGTCGGTCTAGTAAGCGCGAACCAGCTTCCCTTCCATAAAGTTCACGTACGACCGGTTTACAACCTTCATCCCACCAGGGGTAGGATAGTTTCCTGTAAAATACCAGTCTCCGGTATGGTTGGGTATGGCGCGGTGAAGATTGTCGACGCTTTGAAATACGATCTCCAGCTCGGCTTTCATGTCGGCTGGCCGGCAGATCTCTGTGATCTTCTTTGAGATTTCCTCGTCGGTGAATTGTTCATACAACAGTTTCACATAGTTCTGCTGGCTTTGATGACCGCGTGCACGGGTACATTTTTCGTATACCTCACCCAGCAAATAGTCTTTGCCTTGTTCTTTCAGAAGGGCAAACATAGCCCTGAAAGCAACGAACTCGCCCATCTTACTCATGTCGATACCATAGCAGTCCGGGAAGCGGATCTGAGGTGCGGAAGAGACAACGACGATTTTCTTCGGCTCCAGGCGATCGAGCATCTTAAGGATGCTTTTTTCCAGTGTGGTTCCTCGTACGATAGAATCATCGATGACCACCAGCGTGTCAATACCTTTCCGGATGACTTCATAGGTGGTATCATAAACATGAGCGACCATTTCATCGCGATGCTCGTCATCGGTGATGAAGGTACGAAGCTTCACGTCTTTGAGGACAAGCTTTTCTATTCGCGGGCGGAACGACAGAATATCTTCAACAGAATCTACAGATGGTTTGCCATCAACAATGAAGTCTTTCTGTTTTGAGATCAGGTAATCTTCAACGCCGGCCATCAATCCATAAAATGCTGTTTCCGCTGTATTCGGAATATAGGAGAAAACCGTATTCTTGAGATCGAAGTTGATTGCCCGAAGCACCTGAGGTACGAGCAATCGTCCCAGTTGTTTCCGTTCCTTATAGATGTCAGGGTCGTTCCCTCTTGAGAAATAGATCCTTTCAAAGCTGCATGATTTTTTCTGGCCAGACCTCACAATAGGGTACTGAGCGTAGTCTCCGCTTTTGTTGATGATGAGTGCATGTCCCGGATCGATCTCTTCGATCTGGTTATAATCAACATTAAACGCTGTCTTGATAGCAGGTTTCTCTGAAGCAACCACGACTACCTCATCGTTGGCGTAAAAGTATGCAGGTCGGATACCATTTGGATCTCTAACGACGAATGACGAACCAGATCCGATCATCCCAGCCATGGTATAACCTCCGTCGAAGTCTTTACACGCGCGTTTTAGAACCCTCTGCAGGTCCACTTCATTTTCGATGATATCCGAAATCTCACGATTGGAAAACTTGTCTTTATATTTTTCGAAAAGGTTCTGCACTTCTTCATCGAGAAAGTGACCGATCTTTTCCATGACCGTTACGGTATCGACTTTTTCTTTGGGATGTTGTCCGAGGTTGACGAGAATGTCGAACAATTCTTCAACGTTGGTCATGTTGAAGTTACCGGCCATCACGAGGTTACGGCTTCTCCAGTTATTTTGTCTCAGGAATGGGTGAACATTCTCGATGCTGTTTTGTCCATGGGTTCCGTAACGAAGGTGGCCCAGCCAGATTTCCCCTGTGAAGGCGACGTTCTCTTTCAGCCACTGGTCATTCCGGTATTTCTCCTTTCCTTCCTTCTGGGCTTTCTTATACTTTTTGCTGATCTTCCTGAAGAGGTGTGCGACTGGGGTGGGCTTGATTGAACGGTATCTGCTGATGTAACGGTGGCCGGATTCTATGTCGATCTTGATGTTTGCAATCCCCGCCCCATCCTGACCGCGGTTATGTTGCTTTTCCATCAGGATGTACATCTTATTCATCGCGTAAGTCGGACCATATTTTTCAATGTAGTACGACATCGGTTTGCGTAAGCGAATCATCGCTATTCCGCATTCGTGAAGAATCTGATCACTCATGTTTGGGTGGTTATTCTACTCAATTATCAAAGCGTTTCCGGAGAGGTCCGACTGGCACAAAAACGGATGACAATTCAGTTCAGAATACAAAGTTACTTCTATTAATCCATCCCATCAACAGTTGAGGACTGAAGAAGAAAAGGAGTACGAGTAAAACCAGAATCGTCGCGAAAAAATTTTCAAACAAGGGATTATTTATTGCGCCTGCCTCCCGCTGGGGCTTAATGAATGCGTAGTAGGGTATGCGCAGGTAATAGAACAGGGAAATGACAGTGTTCAGAAGGCCAAAAACCAGTAATCCAAGCAATAATGGATTTGCGTTTAAGGCATAGGTGTTCCATAGCGCTGAAAAGATGAAAAGTTTGCCTGTGAATCCCGCGGTGGGAGGTAGTCCGGTGAGCGCAATAAAAGAAATAAGCATCAACACATTTGGGAGAAGCCATGATCTTCCCGACCCTTCGAATGATGCAATCGTTGTAAACGCACGATTTTCAAAATACTGAAGGAAGAAGAACAATGCGAAGTTTAACAGGAGATAGATTGTTGCATAGAACATAATGGCTTCGGCGGCAGAAACTGAACCCGCGGCGACACCTGCCAAAAAGAATCCTGACTGACCGATCGAGGAATATGCCATCAGGCGACGGACTCCTTTCTGCAGCAGGGCAGCAAAGTTTCCGGCTATAAGGGTAAGGATTGCTATTCCGCAGATAATGCTTTGCCAATTGATTCCAGCGGGAACGCTGAACAGGGCAAATTTCATTAGAATACTGATGCCGGCGAGTTTCGGAACCACTGAAAAGAATGCCACGATGGGCATAGGCGCAGCTTCGTAAACGTCGGGTGCCCATGGATGCATTGGGGCCGCCGCGATCTTAAACAGAAATCCGGCTAGTGTAAGCGCCCCTCCTATGTAGAAGTTGACCAGGTTATCAGGGGCAGGGAGCTGAAACTGTGTAAAATTCAATGTGCCGAACGTACCGTACAGGATAGAGGTTCCATAAAGCATGATCGCCGATGCAATTGAACCGTAAATGAAGTATTTGAGACTTGCTTCGGCAGATTTTTTCTCAAATGCAAAACCCGCTAATACATAAGATGGAATGGAGATCATTTCAATGGCTAGAAATACTGCAAGCAGGTTTTCCGACATCACCAACAGATTGGCGCCCAGCACCACCGTTAGCAGTAACGAATAATATTCACTAAGCCTGAGCCGGATCGCGGGGTTGCGCCACGTCATGGCTACTGTAAGCCCTCCTGACACAGAGAATAGGATCTTCAGATAGCTTCCAAATGAACCCCCTGTTCGGAACATCTCCAGGAATATTGTGCTGCTGCTTCGGCTGGTCTCAATAAACGAACTGACCGTTGCCAGGATGAAAAACAGGAGGGCTGTAGCATGAATGATGGCGGAATCCGGATTCTTCTTTAAAGCCAGCGAAAGAACGGTGAGCACCCCAAGAGCCAGAATCAGTTCTGTACCAAATAAGGGCACGCTGGCAGCGATGTGATCAAGTATGTCGTTCAGATCACGGGCGTTCATCACGGCGTGGTTATTAATTTTCTTCCTTCGCTGAGCACGAGGTCTGAAAGGTTCTGCGCGAAGGGATCGATAATGTCAATCAGCGGCTGCGGATAAATACCAAAGACGAACGTCACGATAGCAAGAGGAACCAGCATCAGGTATTCCCTCCGGTCGAGATCAGTTACACGGGAAAGATCCACTCCACCTTTTATGTCGAACGGACCGAAGAACATTCGTTGAAGGGTCCACAAATAATAGGCGGCGCCGAACACCAGTCCTGACGTTGCAATGATGGCAAAACTTTCATGGAGGAGACCATTCGTTTCCGGCGCGCGGAATGCTCCCAGGAAAACAAGTATCTCTGCGATGAATCCTGAGAATCCGGGTAACCCCATAGAGGAGAAGAATGCGATCAGGACGAACGCGGTATAACGTTTCATCTTTACTGAAAGGCCAGAGTAATTACTGATGGTCCTGTCATGGGTGCGGTCGTAGATGACGCCCACAAGAAGGAATAGCATTGCGGATACAATACCGTGAGAAAACATCTGGTAAGCTGCACCCGAGATCCCCTCCGTTGTAAGAGATGCAAGCCCCAGGAGGACGAACCCCATGTGAGACACAGAGGAGTAAGCAATGAGCTTCTTAAGATCTTTACTTGCCATCGCGTTGAGAGCTCCATAAACAATGGAGATTAATCCCATCAGCCCGATGAACCAGCTGAAATCAATTGCGGCTTCCGGAAAGATTGGAAAAGCGATTCGCGCAAGGCCGTAACCACCAATTTTGAGCAATACTGCTGCGAGGATGACGGACACAGGAGTAGGCGCTTCGACGTGTGCATCCGGCAACCAGGTATGCAAGGGTGCCATAGGAAGTTTAATGGCAAAGCCTATGAACAAAAAGAGGAAAGCCCAATGTCTTGCATTATAGATTTTCAGGGCCCATGGATTATTGGGATCCAGAATTGAGTTCGAGACAAAGTTCGTCGACTCGGTCATGTTAATCATGTTGAAACTATGCACCAACATTTGTGTATCCCCTGGCTCATTCACGGAAATGTAAAGGGCGATCATGACGATCAGGATGAGAATTGATCCGACAAGTGTGTAGAGGAAGAATTTTATCGACGCATATTCACGACGTTCACCGCCCCATACTGCAATGAGGAAGAACATCGGAAGAAGCATGAATTCGAAGAAGAGATAGAACAGCAGGAAATCGAGGGCGGTAAATGTCCCCATGATCGCTGCGTTTAGCAGGAGGAACAGTGAGAAGTATCCTTTGACGTGTTTAGTGATCGTCCACGAAGAGATGACAGCAATGAGCATAACGAACGCAGACATCGCCACCAAAGGAAAACTGAGCCCATCGATTCCGACGAAGTATTCTGCTTTCAAAACTCCCCAGGTTCCCAGATTAAGTGTGATCCACGGTTGCTTTTCGACAAACTGCATCCCCCCGCTGGGGTCGTAAAGTGTAATAGCCCATGCAGTAAGCAGAACCTGAGCGACACTCACAACAAGTGTTAGTATGCGGAATATTCTGTGCTGGTCAGATGGAATGAGTAGTCCGGCAAAGGCGGCAATAAGCGGGATGAAAATCAGGAGAGAGATGAGGTATTGCTGCATTACGCTGTTTATTAGGTCCTCATTTCATTCAGACCAGGGCATAGTTCGTCAAATAAGCGACCAAATTAGAAAAATAACAATTGTGAAGACGGACCAGAATACATAAAGCTGAATTTTTCCTCCCTGGAGTGTGCGCGCTAGTGATCCAATCGCTGTGGCAATAGAGGCCGCGCCATTTACAAGTCCGTCTACAATGGTTCTGTCCCACCACGCTGCGAGATGTGACACGGTTAAATGGATGTATGCGGTGGCATGAAGGCCGCCGTCAATCCATTTCCTGTCGATCCGGGTCATAAGTGCGGCCATTCGGAGTGCTGGTTGGGTCACCATGGTGTTCTGGGCTTCATCGAAATAGAAGGAACGGCGAAGCATTTCTGAACTAATCCACCTGCCGCGCGAAGTCAGATAAAATCCTGTGGCCAACGCTAGCGCAATCCAGACAGCAGATGCCACGGGAAGCCAGGTAACGTGAATAACATTCGGGTGAAAGAGATATCCTGTGGATGAAAAAGGGTTCACGGATACGACAAACCATAAAGATCCCAGTGCCAGCAACGCTACGGGTGCACGCATAATTGGCGGAGCTTCGTGCAAAGGCAAATCCTTTGTTACTGTTTCTTCACCGTAGAAGACCAGCGCGACCAATCTGACGATGTAAAGGACAGTAATGAAGGTTACTATGAAAGCAAGACCCAGTGCTACCCAGGACAATGTCGAACCTTGAGAACCACTCGTATAAAGGGCAGTGAAGATTGCTTCCTTCGAAATAAATCCTGTGAAGAATGGAATGCCTGCAAGCGCAGCGCCACTGATGACAGTCGCGATGAATGTGAATCTTAAGCGATGGCGAAGTCCTCCAAGGTTACGGATATCCTGGACATCGAAGTGTTGGTTCGACTGATGTTGCGCGTGGTGCAGCACATGAATAATAGATCCTGCACAAAGAAAGAGACACGCTTTAAAGAAAGCATGCGTAAAAAGATGAAGCATCGCCGCTTCCCATGAGCCCGCGCCAATAGCAGTGACCATGAGACCAAGCTGAGAGATCGTAGAGTACGCCAGTATCTTTTTAATATCTGTTTGAGCCAGTGCGGAGAGCGCCGCAGTGAGAGCGGTGATTATTCCGATGATAGTGATGACGGCAAGCGCGTCTGGTGTAAACAAAATGAAAACCCGCGCCATGAGAAATACACCGGCAGCAACCATCGTCGCTGCGTGAATCAGTGCGCTTACGGGAGTAGGACCTTCCATCGCATCTGGTAACCATGTAGAAAGGGGGAACTGTGCAGACTTACCCAGCACGCCACAGAATATACACAGGCCGGCTAAGGTGGCAGTCAGGGGGGCTTCCGGCCCGACAAGGTTTTCAATTCGAAAGTCTCCGTCCGCCGCCCAGAGAATCATCAGTCCGATGAGGAATCCGGCGTCACCGATTCTGTTAATGATGAACGCCTTTTTGGATGCAGCTGCTGCAGCGGGCTTCTCATTCCAATGTCCAATAAGCATATAGGATGAAAATCCGACAAGTTCCCAGAATACGAAAACCAGCAGGAGGTTGTCGGCAAGGACGATGCCCAGCATTGAAAAGGTGAACAGTCCGAGCATGCCAAAGTATTTTTTTTCTCCGTCGTCGCCGGCCATATATCCTACACTGTAGAGATGGACCAAAAAGGAGATCAGTGACACAACGCCAAGCATAAGCGCAGAAAGGTTATTGAGCAATATGCCCACCTCAACAGGACGTCCTGCAACGCGAAACCATTCAACAGAAAACGTGTAGGGGACGTTGTTCCAGGCGTGGACGCAAACTATGCTTGCAGATATGAATGCTGCCAGCATAATAAGGGGAGAGATCAGAGAGACTGTCCAGGCATAACGGTCGGGCACGATCAGGCTAATGAGAAACGACAGACATGGCAGCATTATCGCCAGCATGAGTGTGACGTGGAAGTACTCCGGATATGTTAGTTCTGTACCCATCAACGTTCTTTCAGTTCATCAACCTGATCAGGAATGGAAGTCTGATAATGTCTGTAAACTCCTAATATAATGGCAAGGCCCACGGCGGCCTCGCATACAGCAATGACGATGACAAAAAGGGAGAACATTTGTCCATCGAGGTTGGACGGGTGAAGCTGATTGAATGCGACAAGGTTTATGTTCGCCGCATTTAGCATCAGCTCGATTCCGAGCAATACCATAATCGCGTTTCGTTTTGTCACTGCTATAAATAGTCCAGCACAGAAAAGGAACGCGCTCAGGTAATATAGATGCTCAAGAGGTGCGATCATGATTGCCTGGCTTTTTGTGATGCAAGGACAGCTGCGCCAACAAGTGCAACAAGCAGAAGAATACCCGCGATTTCAAAAGGGATCAAATGGGTAGTCATGAGATTCCGGCCGATGTGATCTACAGTGTTCGCAGGCAAAGCAGTTTCGGAAGACGATGTCGGAATAGTTATGAAGAAGCAGAGCACAATCAAGAGGGCGATGCTGGCAATAGCTCCCGAGAAAATATTTCCATGCGAAACCAAAAGGGGTTTTTCTCCGAGGCGCGCGGTCAGCATAATGCCGAAGATGATCAGCACGAGTACGCCGCCGGCATAGACCATTATTTGTGCGACTGCTACAAACTCTGCGAAGGCAAGAACATAGAGTCCGGCGACAGATAAGAGGCATGTAATCAGCAACAACGCTGCATAAAATACATTTCGCGAAAAGACCAACGCCATCGCGCTGACAGCAGCAGCGACTTCAAAAAAGTAAAAGATGATCTTGGCGGAAATCATGCAGCTGGCGGAGGTCCCGGAGGTTTAATTTTCGGTTTGAAAACTGGTTTGGCTACCGGTTTAGGCGTCGCCGCAGCGGGTGTGTCCGCTGCGGGAACTGCGGGCACTGGCGCCGGCGCTTTCGCTTTGCTCTTCTGAAATTCTTCCAACTGATTTCGTCTGAGAGAAATTTCATCATCACTCATTTCTGCGAAAGCAAAATTATGTTCCTTCATATCGAAGACACTGAAGTCATACACCTTCGTCATGGTAAGGCATTCTGTGGGGCACACAGTGGTACACAGGCCACAAAAGCAGCATTTGCCCATATCGATGTCAAATTTCGCAGCGTAAATCCTTTTCGAGGTCCCATCGGAAGTCTTCCCGATTTCCTCGACAGCTCTGATCGGCTCAATGGTAATGCAATTTACGGGGCAGATCTTTGCGCATTTGTCACACACAATGCAATCGTCGATTTCATTATGAAGACGATAACGCCCATTGTCGGGGACCGGCTGCATTTCGTGAGGATATTGAACGGTATTGACCCCTTCGGTGCGCTCGAAGTACTTTTTTGAAGTGACTATTACAGGCTTTCGGCTGATTCTTGCTTTGTAAAGATGGGCCAACGTCAATTTAAGGCCGACCCAGAGCGAACGGATCGCGTCGGAAATATTCTTCCAGTATGTTGAACCTGTTCTCTCCATCCTTGGACCAACAAAAATAGGACGGAAAAAGATTCTCGAAAGCCTTTAAGAGGAAAAGTTGCTTTCGGAGCAGGTCTATTCAGTTGCTCCGCGCGGGATTGTGAAGTAAAAAGCGCTTCCCTTTCCAACTTCACTTTCTACCCAGATGGTTCCGCCGTTCTTCTCTACGAACTCTTTACAAAGGATCAGCCCAAGACCGGTTCCTTTTTCATTCGCGGTTCCTCTGGTTGTATAAGGGGCAGTTTTATCGAAAAGAATCTTCATTACTTCGGGAGTCATTCCAATCCCGTTATCCTGAACGGAAACAAGCCATTCCGACTGTCTTTCAATTCCCCGGATAAGGACGCTGCCGCCTTCATTCGTGAATTTAAGCGCATTTGTGATCAGGTTACGGATGACGAGATTGATAGTATTTGAATCCGCGAAAGCGATACATGGCTTTGGCACCTCGTTGCGTATTTCAATTTCTTTTCCCTGGAGTGGTTCAAGAAGCTGAACATTCTCTTCCACAAGCTTGTAAATGTCGATGCGGGTAGCCTGTAAGTTGAGCTTGTCCATCTGAAGCAACGTCCAGTCAAGGAGGTTGTTAAGAAGAGTGCGGGTATGATGAAAACGGGTGCGGAGTTCTTTGATGTGCTCGGGCAATTCAGTTGGAGCAATTGCGCCTTTGTCGAGAAGGTCAAGCAAACCTGCGAGGGCATTGATCGGCGATCTTAGATCGTGTGAGATGATTGAAAAGAACTTGTCTTTAACCTGATTCAGCTTCTCAAGTTCTTCACTTTTTTTCTCCGCTTCTTCCTGATGTTGCAGGAGAAGGGTATTGATCTTTCTCCGACGCTGTCCGCTACGGTAAACTGTTATAAGAAGAATGCCACTAAGAGCCATCACAACCACCAGAATGTTGCGAACGAATTCCTGCTTTTTAATCTCATCCTTCTGGCGGCTTTGCTGGCGATTCAATGCCGCGATCTGAAAATCTTTGGATTCTGTTTCAAACCGTAGCTGGTCTGCGAGAAGATTTGATTGCATGTCCAGGCTGAACAGCGTGTCCTCCACCTGTTCGTATTGCTTGAAGTACGCCAGAGCCCGCTTATAATCTCCACGTTTCTCCCATAGTGATGAGAGATGGTTGAAGCATTGCAGCTGGAGGATGTTAGCGTTAAGCTTCTTCGCATCATCAAGACTGCTTTGAATGAGTTTCATCGCTTCGTCATACCGCTTCTGAGACAGGTGAGCGAGTCCACGTCCAAGATTTACTTCGGCGATCCCGAATTTGTCATTGGCTTGATTATAATACTGGTATGCAGTATCGTAATATGCCAGGGCGGTTTTCTCATCGTCCTTTTTCAGATAGATCTGAGCGATGTTGATCATCGTCTTTGGTTCCAATACACGCAGTCTGTGTTTACGACTCAGTTCGAGAGTTCTTTCCAGTGTAAGCAACGCAGAGTCATAGTTACCCTGACGCAGTAACACATCTCCTATCTCGGACAGCGAATAAGGCTCGCCTTCTGCGTCACCGATTTTTTTGCTGAGCTCTCTTGAAATTTCCAGGTTTTCAAGCGCCCTGTCGAGTTGACCCAGTTCTTTAAACACGCGTGCGATGTTGTGTATCGCGATTGTTTCGATCAGCGTGTCCTTGATATTGGACGCCACTTTCAGTGTTTGAATGAAATAGCGATAGGCCTGATCATACTTTCCAAGATCATAATAATCATGGGCCAGGTTGTTATAGGATGTAGCAATGCGCGTACTATCGCTGGTGAGCAGACTTGCTTCAAGGGCAATCTGGTCAGCCTTTAGTGCAGCGTGGTAGTCTCCACCAATGCGACTGATGGAGCCCAGACTTTGATATGCTCTCGCCTTTGAATGCGCCACATTATTTTTTTCAACAATGCTAATTGCTTCCCTTGTCAGTTTCTGACTGGTGGCAACATCTACGTATTCATATTGAGTAGAAAGGGAGAGGAGCGTATGAATTCTCGCAGAATCGGACAGATTAGTTCGCAGCAAATTCTCAAGACTGTCGATTGCACTTTGGCCCAATGCTGAGACAGAGATAAGCAACAGTGGAATGATCCAGGAAAATCTCACAATAGCGTACACAGTATTCAGATAAAAATAATTTTAAGAAACCCACAAAGAACTATCAGGAGCAGAGCAAAAGGTGTCAGATACTTCCACGATAGATTCATAAGCTGATCCATTCTTAATCTTGGGTAGGTCCAGCGCACCCATATCTGTACAGCCACCAGGAAGAAAGATTTTCCGAGCAGCCAAAAAAGCCCCCATGCGAAGGTGGTCCACGTTCCAGGAGTGCCGGTAGTCCAATCAGCCAGACGGAGCGGACCGATATTTGGAAGAATTGTGTTCCAACTTCCGAAGAAGAGTATAGCTCCAAGCATACTGACGAGTAACATCATCGCGTACTCTGCCATCTGAAGCGCAGCCCAGCGAAAGCCGGAGTATTCCGTCTGATAACCCGCGACAATTTCTGATTCCGCTTCAGGGAGATCGAAGGGAGCCCGATTTGCTTCTGCGAGAGATGCAATGAAGAATATGATCCATGCAAAGAACAGGAGTGGGTAACGGAAAACATTCCATGCGACAAACCCACCAATACTGACAGTGTCAACACCCCAACCGCTGATGCCAAAAAGATATTGAGGTTCTGCCGACAAAATTCCCTGTTGAGCAGAGATGACCTGAAGATCCAGGCTTCCTCCCATCATACATACCGGAAGAACAGCAAGGCCAAGGGGAACTTCATATGAAATGATCTGCGCTGCGGAGCGCATTGTTCCCAGCATACTGTATTTATTGTTGGAGCTCCATCCTGCCATGATGATTCCGATGACATCGAGAGAAACGATGGCCAGAAGAAAGAACACAGCGGAAGATACAGAGGCTCCAGCCCAATCGGCGGATACCGGAAGCACGGCAAATCCGGCGAAGACCGACACAAAGATGACTACTGGCGCCATCTTGAAGATGATCTTATCTACACCGTTGGGAACGATATCTTCTTTCTGAATGAGTTTAATGAGATCGGCGACAGTCTGGAGAACGCCATAGTATCCCACCTCCATCGGACCAAGTCTGTCCTGGATGAAGCCGGAAATCTTTCGCTCTGCATACACAGTGACAACCATGTAGAAGAGGAACAAAGGCAATATGAGAATGACAGTTGTCACAGTAATCGTAACTACGAATATGAGGATTTTATTCCTCCTGATTTTTTATTTTTTAACAAAAACGGCACACTAAACTTACTTAATCCCATAAGGGGTGTTTTTCCAGAGACACAGTTCCTTTGAAAAACATTCTTGCTGATGCTTCAAATGATTCGGTATAGTCAGAGACGAGAAACTGATCGTTTACTTCATCTTTTTCGCTGAGAAGGTCTTGACTTAAAAGATAATCGCGAAGTGCGACTGCCACTGTTTCGGAGGAGTCCAATATCTTCATCTTTCCCCCATAGAACTGATTTATTTCGTGCTTGATCAGAGGGTAATGTGTACAGGCAAGAATAAGGGCTTCAATGTTTGCAAGTGAACCATCACTAAGATACTGGGCGATGATTTCGTGGCTGATCTGATTGTTGAAGAACCCTTCTTCGATCATCGGTGCAAGTAAAGGTGTCGCTATCGATTGCACAGTTATGCCGCTGTTGAGTTCGTTTATTTTTCTTACATATACTCCTGACTGAACAGTGCGCTTAGTGCCTATAAGTCCAACTTCCTTTCCCTTAAACTCGCGGCTTACAAGGCTGATCATGGGATCGATCACGTTGATGATCTTAATGGTTTTTCCCACGTATTCGGTCAATAATTCATAAGCTGCGGATGATGCGGAGTTACAGGCGATGACAATCACCTTACATTTTTTCTTCAGTAAGACGTCGGCAATCTTGACTGAGTAGGCCTGAATGGCAGCTTCAGATTTGTCGCCGTAGGGAAGGTGCGCAGTATCACCGAAATAGATCATGCTCTCCCTCGGGAGCAAAGACCTGATTGCCTGGGCAACTGTAAGCCCGCCGATGCCGCTGTCAAAAACCCCGACTGGTTGTTCCTTGCCTGGCTTCATACCTTCATTAAAGTGCTGCGAAGGTAGCGATTATTGAATACCGGGCAAGGTAATGCCACCGGTGTCACTAAGGGTGTCCCCAGTAAAAAAATATGGATGTAAGATGTCAGGCCTGGTTTTGAAACCGGCCGTCCAGCGAAGTTTTAGGCCACGTTAGAGGAAAGCTTTGCCACGATCACTTCACGTTTTTCCTTATAGCTGCAATAACTGCACTCCAGGTGCTCGACAAGATATCCCGCTTCCGAATCGGTCGGGGCTTTGCCTACTTCTTCACTATCGATGAGTAGTGTGTAATACCCGCACTCCGGACATTCAGTAGCCTGATCGTTAAGAATGTATTTTTCTATTTTCTTGTAGCCTGTCTTTTCATCCACCCAGACATCATAATCAACGATCTGAACGTCTTCCTCGTGGATCATTGATCTTTCAAGATGTATATCTTCTTCCTCTTCGGTGAGTCGGCGCATTACGTTTCCAGCAGGTGATATCCGGGGTGAATTCCTGTATCGGTCGAGTCTCTTGGACAGCTTCTTTGGGTAATAAATTTTGATAAGACTGTGGAAAAGAAAGTATCCCACCACGATGAAGCTCAGGCTGATGAAGATTCGAACAAAGAACCATTTGGCTCCGCTTTCAAGGATTACTTTGCTGGCAATAGTGTTGATCGCGAAAGCACCTGCAATAAGAAAGCAAATGATCGCGTACCAGAAGTATTTGATTTCATTCAGATTAACGTAGTCGTACTTCTCTTTGTAATCTTTGATTCTAAGCACTTTGAATTCGTAGACGAGGAGGATGAGCGTTCCGATGGCGATGGAGGCGAGAATCCCGTAGTACATATAGAGATTCCAGGACCCAAAATGTTGATCAGTCGTTTCCATAGGGTAGTAGTTAGGTTTTATAAAAATAATCAATGTACCCTTTAATGGGTAATTTTTCGGCGCCAATTTTCCTGTTAAGTGTGTGCTTATTAGGAAGTTGCGGTGCTGATAATGTGGCGCCAGGGATGGAATTAGGGGGTAAGGGGCAGGATTCGTAATATTGCAGCAAAAACCATCATCTCTTTACTTCATTATGGCAACAAACATTCTTAAAGGTAAACGTGGTATCATATTCGGAGCACTCGACGAAAATTCAATTGCCTGGAAGACGGCATTGAAGGTGAAAGAGGAAGGTGCAACATTCACGCTGACTAACGCGCCCATTGCCATGCGTATGGGGAAGATCAATGAGTTAGCCAAAGCTTGCAACGCCGAAGTGGTCCCTGCCGACGCTACTTCTGAGGCTGAGTTGAATACATTATTTCTTAAATCAATGGAAGTACTTGGCGGAAAGCTTGACTTCGTATTGCACTCTATTGGTATGAGTCCCAATGTAAGGAAGGATCGTCCTTATGGCGACCTTAACTACGACTGGTTTTTGAAGACGCTTGACATCTCAGGGTTGTCTTTTCATAAGGTGCTTCAGACAGCGGAGAAAACTGATGCAATGAACGAGTGGGGCTCGATCGTTGCGTTGTCCTATATCGCTGCGCAAAGAACTTTCCCGGACTATAGCGATATGGCTCAGGCGAAAGCACTACTTGAATCGATTGCGCGTAGCTATGGATATCGCTTTGGCAAATCGAAGAAGGTACGTGTGAACACTATCTCACAATCACCAACTAAAACGACGGCGGGTACTGGTATCTCTGGCTTTGATGTATTCTTTGACTTTGCAGACATGATGTCTCCTCTGGGCAATGCTTCCGGCGAGGATTGTGCAAACTATATAGTGTCACTGTTCTCAGACTATACAAGGATGGTCACCATGCAGAACCTTATGCATGATGGTGGTTTCTCCTCGACAGGGATTACTGAAGAGCTGGTTGACCGGCTGAAGAAGTAAACCCTTCGCCGCGGCTCCATGGTCTCATTTCCTCCGTGCAAGATCAACCTCGGTTTGAACGTGTTGAAGAAGCGCGATGATGGTTATCACGACATTGAAACGTGCTTCTATCCGCTGCCATTCACAGACATTCTTGAGGTCATCCCTTCATCAGCGTTTGAATTTTCTTCCAGCGGAATCACAATTCCTGGGGAAACGACAAACAACCTTTGCGTGCGCGCATATAGTTTGCTCCGCGATGAATATCAGCTTCCTGCTGTTAGAATCCATCTTCATAAAATCATCCCTGCGGGCGCGGGCCTGGGTGGAGGTTCTTCAGATGCGGCGTACACGCTGAGACTCCTTAACTCTATGTTCGGCCTGGAGCTTGATATTCATAAGCTCAGCAATTACGCGGCACAAATGGGAAGTGATTGTAGTTTTTTTCTTCATGATTCACCCATGGTGGGCCGCGGGCGTGGCGAGGTTCTCACCAAGATTGATGTGGATCTGAAAGGAAAATATCTGGTGCTTCTCAACCCCGGGATTCACGTTTCCACTGCCGAAGCTTATGGCGGCGTTGTTCCTCATCTTCCTGTTTTCCCTTTGGAAGAAACGCTCACCCGTCCCGTTGCTAAGTGGAAACTGCTGTTGGAAAATGATTTTGAGAAGTCAGTTTTTGCGCGATTTCCTCTTGTCTCCACCCTAAAAGATGAACTCTATAAACATGGGGCTATCTATGCGAGTATGAGCGGATCCGGCTCGTCAGTTTTTGGCATCTTCGAAAACAAACTTGAGGTTCTTGAGCCTGCCCTTTCTACTTACGTGCTCTGGCAAGGTTATCTGTAGTATACTCAGGCGACAAATTCCTGCGGACGGTCGAACTTTCGTTTAAGATATGGATACGAAGCTACGGCAGAGAGAATAATTATCGCTCCGACGTAGAAGTTCCAGTCCATACGTTCCTGCTGACCGAATATCAGCACAGCCATGATTATACCGTAAACAGGTTCGAGGTTAAGCGTAAGCTGGATCAGGAATACACTAACTTTTTTCATGAGCTCCACGGCAACGGAATAAGCGTAGATCGAACATACTCCGGCGAGGAGACCAATCCACAGCCAGTCCAGCGGCGCGGGTGTGAGGTCCAGTTCGCTCCCCGTGAAATAAGCGTATACTGGCAACGTTGCCGCCAGGGTAAGCAATATCCCAATCATTTCATAGAAGGTGATTGTTAATGACGGGACCCGCCTTACCATCCTGGCGTTGAACACTGAAAAAAGTGCTGACGTAAAACCAGCGAGAATTCCCAGAGCGAGACCTGCGTGATAGTCGAAGTTAAATGAGAAGATTACGTAAAGGCCTAAAAGGACGACAAGTCCCAGCAGAAGTTCGAATTTCTTCACCTTGTTCCTGTTAAACCATGGCTCAAGCATGGCGGCCCATAGGGAGTTCGTTGCAAAACCTACAAGGCTGACACTGACGTTAGAAATCCTTGCTGATCCAAAGAAAGCTACCCAGTGAAGGGCAACGATGACGCCGATAAGCAACAGGCGTATGAGGTCAGTTTTTGTAACGAGAAAAGTACCACCACTTAGTTTGATGACAACGGCCATCCCTCCCGCGGCCAATAGCGCACGAAAGAAGATCATTTCCATCGTCGGGATGCTCACGAGTTTTCCAAGGATTGCCGAGAACCCCCATAAGAATACAATAAAATGAAGCTGGAGATAGTCGGCCCGAGTCGCCATCAGCGTGGAACGTATTTGTACATGAATATCGAAATCGTTCCGAAAATAATGTTAGGTATCCATACCGATATTTCCGGAGGCCATCCTCCTGTTTCGGCAAAAGTCCGGAAGAGGGTAAAGAACAGAATAAAGATGAAGGAGAGGAAAAATCCCAATGCAATCTGAACACCCGTTCCGCCACGGCTCTTTCGTGAGGAAACGATGGCACCCATAAAGACGAGGATAAAAATCGTAAAGGGTGATGAATACCGGGTGTATTTTTCAACTTCATATACTTCCACCCCGGTAGAACCGCGTGAACGAAGTGTCCGGATATAATCATTCAATTCGTTCAGCGTAAGACCATCGTACTTTCGGTAATCATTCTCAAACTCTTTGGGATGAATGATCAGAGTAGTGTCGCGGGAGTCTCCTGCGCGGGTTGAGTCGGTAATTCCGATGACCTTGTCGGCAGGCCTTATTCCGTTTTCAGGGTTCGATGCTTTTTCGAAGACCGCATCCACCTTTTTAATGGACCAATCGCGCATACGCCACTTTTGCTTGGTGGAATCCCATTCGATGCGTTTTGCGCTGAGCTTTTCCACAAGTTTATTATCGACGAACTTCTCCAGAGTAAAGTTGTATCCCGTTTGATTGTTATTGTTATAACTCTGCATGTACATGTAAACATCCGGAGCTACCTGCAGATGAACATTGCGCTGTTCGAAGTAATATTTATTCTTGATGTATTGAAGCTCGAATGCGAGTCGTGATTTGTTTGAATTAGGGATAATCCATCCGTTGAGAATGAAACTTATCGCAGCCACGATTGACGCACCAATAAAAAAGGGCAAAAGGAACCGTCGGAAGGAAACTCCGCTGCTCAGAATTGCAATGATCTCGGTATGACCCGCCATACGCGCACATACATACACCGTTGCAATGAAAATGGTGATCGGGGTAATAAGGCTGCCGATCCAGGGGATGAAATCCAGATAATAGAGTGCGATCTGTCCCGCCTTGAGCTGGGCTTTCGCAAACTTGTCCATCTTTTCTGTAAGATCGATCACAGTGATCACGGAAAGCAGGATCAGCACCACGAAGAAGAAAGTGCTGAGGAAACGCTTCAAAATATATCCGTCGATCAATCTCATTTATCAGATTCGGCTTCTCACTGTTTTTACCATACTGTTCTTCCAGACAGCGAAATCTCCCTCAAGAATGTGTTTTCTTGCTTCCCGGACCAGCCAAAGGTAGAATGTCAGGTTGTGGATAGAAGCAATTTGCGCTCCTAAAATTTCCTTATTGATAATAAGGTGCCTTAAGTATGCCTTTGAATAGAAGGTGCTGGCGTATCCCCCTAACTGGGCATCGATAGGAGACAGGTCGTCCTTCCACTTCTCGTTCCGGATATTGATTACGCCCTGTGTGGTAAAAAGCATTCCGTTCCGGGCATTCCGTGTTGGCATCACACAGTCGAACATATCGATACCGAGGGCAATACATTCAAGTATATTTTCAGGGGTACCCACCCCCATGAGATAGCGGGGACGCGAGGCGGGAAGTATGCTGCATACAAGACTGGTCATTGCATACATTTCCTCATGGGGCTCACCAACCGAAAGGCCTCCAATAGCGTTGCCTTGCTGGTCCTGCCTGGCTACGAATTCAGCAGACTGTTCCCGCAGATCTTTGTAAACACTACCCTGTACTATTGGAAACAACGCCTGCTCATAACCATAAAGGGGTTCTGTATTATTGACCTGGCTGATACATCTTTTGAGCCACTGATGTGTCAACCCCATTGAATCCTTTGCATAGCGATATTCGCATGGATAGGGGGTGCATTCATCGAAGGCCATAATGATGTCAGCGCCGATTACCCGCTGAATATCCATGACCCCTTCAGGCGTGAATGTGTGCCGTGATCCATCAATATGCGACTTAAAAACAACTCCTTCGGGCGTGATCTTTCTGTTCGCCGCCAGGGAATAAACCTGGTAGCCACCGCTGTCTGTGAGGATTGGTCTTGTCCACCCATTGAAACGGTGTAATCCTCCGGCCTTTCGGAGCAACTCCTGGCCTGGACGCAAATACAAATGGTAGGTATTTCCAAGAATGATATCTGCGTTGATATCATCACGGAGCTCTTTTTGGTGAACAGCCTTCACAGAACCCGCCGTCCCAACCGGCATAAAGATCGGTGTTTCGATCTCTCCATGATCGGTAAACAACTTTCCCGCCCGCGCGGACGACTTCGAATCTGTAAGTTCTAACTGGAACCTCATAAGCCTGCAAAAATAACCGAAATCAGGCTCTCGTGATGGTTTTATTTAATGAATCCCGCTGCCCAGGTAAGAGTTGAGATTTTCCGTGGTGATGACTTCCAATGGGAAAAGATCAGTTGACGGAGGATTTCTCTTAAACATGAGATGGTTGATCATGTGGCTGATTCCAAGATTTACCTGCCGTTTTGGATTCTGGTTGATCAGAAAGTCGATGTAGCCTTCTTTCAACAGTGTCATGTTATCTTCCAGAAGGTCATACCCAATCAGCCGGACATTCCTTTTCCCGGATTCTTTCAGCAAGGCGGCGGCTACTGCGGTTCCTTTTGATGTGCTTACAAAAACTCCCTTCAGATTGTCATCTGACAGGAGATCGCGAAGCCTTTCATGGAAGGAACTCTCCTTAGGAT
>JAEYXN010000157.1 GCA_023431285.1 Bacteroidota bacterium | reverse complement strand
ATGATCAGGACAGTTTTCATAGGCCGCCGATGAATCTTCTTATCATTTGTTCCCAGCGGAAGTTAATCAAAAATTGCTCCGGATAATAGCAGTGGCGCAATCGACAAATTCCGTCAGTGGAACCTTTTGGATTTAGTTTGAAAACTGCTTTTTATCATCGAATTTCCCGCCTTTCTTTTTGTCTATGGTTAAAACCAATGCGATTATCATCACCGGCGGGCTCCTCGACACTGGTAACGCAAAAACCGCCCACGGACTGATTCGCGGAACCGACAGGTTTAATATCGTCGGCGTAGTGGACCATAAACACCCTGGTAAAGATGCCGGCGAGGTGCTGGATGGTACCCACAGGAATATCCCCATCTATCCAACGATCTCTGATTTCGCGAAGACAGGACTGGAAGCGAAGTATTGCGTTATTGGAGTCGCCACTAAGGGTGGTGTGATTCCACCAGCCCTTCACGACCTTCTTCATGATGCACTTGCGCACGGTTTCAGTCTCGTGAACGGTCTTCATGAATACATCTCCGACATTGAAGATCTGGCAACGCTGGCCAGAGAAAAAGGACTTGAAATCATCGACGTACGGAAGCCCAAAAAATTCCGTGACCTTCATTTCTGGAGCGGGAAAATCGCTGCAGTAAGATGTCCAAAAATAGCGGTGCTGGGAACGGATTGCGCGCTGGGAAAAAGAACGACGACGCGTTTTCTCGTAGAGGCTATGCGCAAGGCAGGATATAAAGCTGAGATGATCTACACCGGTCAGACCGGTTGGATGCAGGGCGCAAGGTATGGGTTCGTGTTCGATTCGACCCTGAACGATTTTATCTCCGGTGAAATGGAACACGCTGTTGTATCCTGCTATGAAGAAGAGAAGCCGGATATCATATTTATTGAAGGTCAGTCGTCGCTGCGAAACCCAAGTGGCCCCGCTGGTGCGGAATGGATAGTCTCTGCAAACGCATCTGCAGTGGTATTACAACATGACCCGGGACGGATTCACTACAAAGACATGGAGTTCTATCCGGCGCTGGTGGCCACTCCCCATGAGGAAATAGCGCTTATCAGGATGTATGGTGCCCCAACCGTTGCCATCACACTCAACTCAGGGCGAATAGGAACGGAGGAGGCGCGCAAGATCGGGCAGTCTTACGAAAGGGATCTCCATATACCTGTAATCCTTCCGTTGGAGGATGGCGTGGATCGGCTTGTACCTCTTTTTGAGAAGATGATCCGCGAGAGCTCTGTTGAAATCAAATCAGCCTAATGCAGTATCTAAATATATTATGACAAAGATCAAGGAAATTAAAGTCTGGAGTGTCGACCTGGGAAACACAAAACCCTACACCATCGCTTTTAAAACGATCACCGAAGTGAGGAACGTCTTTGTAGAGATCTTCCTCGATGATGGCATCTCCGGGATCGGAGCAGGAAATCCAAGCGAGTATGTAGTGGGTGAAACGATTGAACAAAGTATTGAAGCGCTTGAACAGAAGAACCTGGACTTCCTGATTGGTCGCGACATCCGCGAATTCAACCAACTCACTTTTGAGGTATGGCGTAACTTCCCCGATAATCCTGCCGCGCGTGCAGCACTCGATATCGCATTGCACGACGTATTCACAAAATACCTGGGCGTACCATTGGTGAAATTCCTCGGCCAGAAAATAAAGAAGCTTCCGACCTCGAATACGATTGGCATCAAGAACGTAGAGGACACCATCAAAGAAGCAGAGGATTACATCAAACGTGGTTTCCGTGTGATCAAAGTGAAACTTGGAAGAGACCTCGATGAGGATGTGGAGAGGGTGATGAAACTTCGGGAAAGGTTCGGAAACCAGATCGTTCTCCGTGCTGACGCAAACCAGGGATACACCGTCGATCAGACCATCCAGTTTTACGGACGTGTTTACGATATGGACGTCGAGCTGATCGAACAACCTCTTCCTGCGAAAGATATTGCTGAAATGAAAGCGCTTCCCAAAGAGGTTCGTGAAGTGGTTGCGGCCGATGAATCATTGATCACACCAGCGGATGCTCTTGAACTCGTGAAGCCACCCAAGGCAGCGGGTATATTTAATATCAAGCTGATGAAATGCGGAGGGATAAGCCAGGCGCTGAAGATTGCTGACATTGCTCTTCATGAGGAGATAGACCTTTTCTGGGGCTGTAATGATGAAAGCATCGTGAGTATCACCGCTGCGCTTCACGCTGCATTTGCGTGCTCCAATACGAAGTACATCGATCTGGATGGAAGTCTTGATCTTTCCAGGGATGTAGTTAAAGGCGGATTTATTCTGAAGGATGGATACATGTACTGCTCGGAGAAGGCAGGCCTGGGAGTTGAAAAAATCTGATGATAATATTTTGCCAAAAAAGAAGGCTGTCCATTTGAGGCAGCCTTTTCTTTGTCTAATGAATTATTCCGAGAAGTGCAGATTACGGGCCTCCTCACCAAAGAATTCTTTGTGAAGCTTCCTGTATTTCCTGGCATCATTGCCCTTGATGTTGATTCCATTGACCGTCATTTCTCCTTCGTCATTCCAAAGCATGCTTTTGATGCTCTCGTTGCTCTTGAGGTACCCGTCCTTTACAAGCTCCTTCCTGAGAGTCTCCTGAAACGACTTCATCTTTTCTTCAAACACTTTCATCTTTTTTTCGAGCGACTTAAGCTTCTCTGCATGGGCTGACTCGAACTCTTTCATCTTCTCTTCGAATCCCTTCATATTCTGCCCATGCAATTCCATGGCCGCCGCACGATCGGCCATTGCCATCGCATGCCTTTCAAAATGCTGATGACGATTTTCCATGTCTGCGGAGAGCTCGTGCATCCAACCTGCCTCACGTTCAAATCTGGAGGCGAGCTCTTCCCTCATCTTTTCAATTTCGCTATGGTTCTTCTCGTAGAAGTCGCCAAAGCGTTCCTGCATTTTTTTTACGAACTCATCTTCGAACGCATTCCATTGACCGTGAAAACCAGGAGCAGGCGGGATCGAATCAGCCCAGAAAATGTCAGGAGGGATGGGGGCGAATGAAGCCATCGATGGGACA
>JAEYXN010000087.1 GCA_023431285.1 Bacteroidota bacterium | reverse complement strand
CTCGATTGCAGATGCGCGCGCGAATAAGGTTGCGATCGACTGGGCCGGGACAAAGTTCACCGCGCCTTCATTCCTCGGAAGAAAGGAATTCATAAACTATCCTCTTGAGGAAATACGAAAATATATTGACTGGACGCCATTCTTCCAGACCTGGATGCTGGCCGGAAGGTACCCCGGAATCTTCAATGACTCATTGGTGGGTTCAGAAGCGTTGAAGTTGTTCAATGAAGCAAACGTGATGCTGGACGAGATCGTGAGTGCAGGAAGTCTTCAGGCCAGCGGTGTAGTGGCATTCTATCCTGCGACCAGTGACACGGATGATGTTCATCTCTTCCGCAAAGAGTCTGAAGGAACTCCGTTTGCAACGTTCCATTTCCTGCGTCAGCAAAATAAGAAAGCACAAAATCTTCCGAACTTCTCCCTGGCTGATTTTATTTCTCCGGAGAAGGGGCGTGATTATCTTGGAATGTTCGCCGTCACGGCGGGCCTTGGACTTGAGAAGCTTATTGAAAAGTATCGTAAGAATCACGATGACTATTCAGAGATCATGGCGAAGGCATTGGCAGACCGTCTCGCAGAGGCTTTCGCCGAATTGTTACACGCAAAAGTGCGGAAAGAACTTTGGGGTTATGCCGGAACGGAAAGTCTCACGAATGATGACCTCATCGATGAGAAATATGTAGGCATACGTCCTGCGCCGGGATATCCTGCCTGTCCGGATCACACCGAGAAAGCGCTGCTCTTCCAGTTGCTGGAAGCAGAGAAGGTCGGAATAAGATTGACAGAATCCTTTGCGATGTATCCGGCAGCAGCCGTAAGTGGCTTCTACTTTTCACACCCCGATTCGAAATACTTTGGTCTTGGAAAGATTACCAAAGACCAGGTGGTCGATTACGCGGAACGAAAAGGAATGAGTGTAGAAGACATGGAGCGATGGTTGTCACCAAACCTTGCTTACGATAATTAAAAGAAACAACCGCCGTGTCCTGGCTGATGCACGGCAAGCAAATAGTTATGAAAGTTACCGATCACCTGAAAAACGCCAACGGGAAGACGCTCTTTACCATTGAGATTTTACCTCCACTAAAGGGGGAAAACATAAAGAACCTCTTCACGAACCTCGACCCTCTGATGGAATTCAAACCGCCGTTCGTGGACGTGACGTATCATCGTGAGGAGTACGTGTACAAAAAGAAGGATGGAGGTTTGCTGGAAAAGAGATCTACCCGCAAACGGCCTGGCACGGTTGGGATATGCGCCGCCATTCAGAATAATTACAAAGTTGATACTGTTCCTCATATCATCTGCGGAGGCTTCAGCAGGGAGGAAACGGAAAACGCTTTAATTGATTTACACTTCCTTGGCATCGACAACGTACTCGTGCTTCAGGGTGATGGTATCAAGAATGAAGGAAAGTTTGTCCCGGAGCCTGACGGACACAAATATGCGTCGGAGCTTCTGCAGCAGGTTGTAAACATGAACCAGGGAAGATACCTGGATGAGGATTTACTACACACGGCGCCAACCAATTTCTGTATCGGCGTAGCTGGCTACCCGGAAAAACATTTCGCCTCTCCCAATTTGAAAACTGATTTGAGATACCTTAAGCTTAAGGTGGATCTTGGAGCAGAATACATCGTGACGCAGATGTTCTTCAATAATAAAGTCTATTTCGATTTCGTGGACAAATGCCGTCAAGCTGGAATTAACGTTCCGATTATTCCGGGGATCAAGCCTATCACCACGAAAGCGCAGGTAAGTATTCTTCCAACTACTTTCCATATCGACCTTCCTGATGACCTTGCTGATGAAATCGAAAAATGCAAAGACAACGCCGCCGTTAAGGAAGTTGGGATAGCTTGGTGTGTTCAGCAGTCACGTGAGCTCATGCAGCATGGCGTTCCCACGTTGCACTATTACTCAATGGGCAAATCGGATCCGATCTATCGCATAGCGAAAGAGTTGTTCTGATACTTTCTTCGGAGTTCCGTTCCGTTATTCGTATCGAAGTGCCTTCGCAGGATTGGTGAGCGCACTGCGTAATGTGAGAATACTCACAGTGGCAAGTGCAATAAGGATGACCACTAAGCTTGGGATCAGGAAGATCCACCACGATAGATCAATGCGGTTAGCAAATTCGCTGAGCCACGAAGACATCGCGAACCATGCCAATGGAATCGCACATCCGATCGCAATCAACAATAGCCACAGGTATTCCTTTCCCATGAGTGCAATGACGCTGGCGACGGAGGCACCCAGAACCTTTCTTACACCGATCTCTTTTGTTCGCTGCAGCACACTGAGGGAAGATAGCCCGAACAAACCAAGGCATGCAATGAAGATAGCCAGCGCTGAAAACACACCGAAGATCCGCCCGAACCGTTGGTCTGCCTTGTATTGATTGTTATAATGTTCGTCGAGGAAAAAGAAATTAAACGGGTTTCCGGGGAAGGTTTGTTTCCATTGAGATTCTATGTTGGCAATCATTCCCGACATGTCTGATGTTTTCATGCGAATGGAATAATAACCCCCAGGCGCCTCGTTGTATCGCAGTATGATCGCATCGTATGCTTTTTTCAATGACTCCTGACGGAAGTTTTTCACTACTCCTACAATTCGGAAGGTGTCTCCCCAGAAGTAGATCTGTTCGTTCAGTGGGTCATCGTTTGTCTTATAACCCATGAGTTGTCTGGCTTCCTCAGTGAGGATTACATTCTTATGTTCCTGAGGGTTTTCGTCTGAAAAAGCCCGGCCCGTTGCCATCTCTAATCCATAGGAGGTCATGTAGCTTCCATCCATCATGATAATCCTGTATTGATTGGCCTCGTTCTCCGGTGTTCCCAAAGGACGAATTCCGCCTGCATTCCAGTCAGGTTTTTTACCAGGAACAGAAGTCGATGCTGACACAGCAGTGACACCAGGATATTGAAGGAGCTTGTCACGGAACACGCTGTACTTCCGTGCATACGTTGAGTCCGTTCCGACACGAGGCGTGTTGACTACAAGGGTCTGATCAATGTTCAGCCCGAGCTTCTGATCGCGCATGTAGCCGATCTGTTGATATACAGTGAACGTCCCAACCAGAAGAGTGATGGATGCTACGAATTGAGCAATGACCATCCCTTTACGAAACGATACCCCCTGCGCCGTATTCTTAAATCGTCCTTTTAATACTTCCACAGGTTTATATCCTGAAAGGACGAACGCGGGGTACACTCCGGCAAGTAATGCGCCCATCGTAATAAATAATGCAGTCGTGAGCCAGAATTTACTGCTGCTGAAGATGGTGAAACCCAGATTTCTTCCGGTGAGCTCACTGAATGAGGGGGTAAATATTCCCACTAAAGCGATCGCTATCAACAGCGCAGCCAGGTTCAGGAAAAATGATTCTAGTATAAATTGTTGTACAAGTTGTCGCCTCAGGCTACCCATCACTTTTCTGACACCAACTTCGCGGGCTCTTTCAATAGATTTTGCAGTGGCAAGATTGATGTAGTTGATCCACGCGATCACAAGAATCAAAATGGCGACTACGGCGAGGAAGTAAGTTGATTGGCGGTTCCCGTTTGCTTTGAACTCAAGCATGAAATCAGAGTCCAGATGAATATCTGTGATTTGCTGCAGGTTCAATACGATGCCTGCTCCGAGGCTCCTCATATTTTCTCCATTTCTCTTTTCAATAAAGTCCGGGAATTTCTTTCTGAAAGCTTCGACGTCGGTGTTCTCCTGCAGTTTCAGATACGTCATGAATCCATCCCAGTTCCAGGTTGTAAGATCATTGTTGTACAACTGGAATAATGATGAGAACGATGTGAGCGCTTCGAAGTTGAAGTGTGTGTTGGGAGGGATGTCTCTAAATACTCCGGTAACCTCAAAATCCAAAGATCCATTTAACCTCATGGTTTTTCCGATTGGATTCTCATTTCCAAAATACTTCCGGGCAAAGCTTTCAGAAAGAACCATTGTGAATGGTCGTTTTAAAACCGCTGTGTCGATACCTTCAATCAATGGAAATGAAAACATCGTAAAGAAATCGGCCGAAGCGAAGTAGACGTTGTCTTCTTTGAAGAATATATCCTGGTAGGCATAAATTCCTCCGGCTTCCCGCATTCTTACTTCGGCTTCCACTTCCGGAAGATCTTCTTTCATGGCAGGCCCTATGCCAGCCGCGCCAGCTGCCCAACGGGTGGACAACACGCCCTTGTCATAACGGTCTTGTTGGATCCGATAAATAGATTCTTTGTTCTTATGAAAATTATCGAAACTAACTTCATGCAGCACATACTGAGAGATGAGGATACATGCCATCATACCAATGGCCAACCCGAGAACGTTAATAGAGGTGAAACCTTTGTTGCGGAGAATGTAACGAAGGATGGATTTAAAGTAGTTTTTCAGCATAGAATTGAGGCGAGTGCGAACGCAATTACAAGCGGTATGCCGCAATTAGATGCCTCATTCTGTATCGGAAAATGCATTTCAACCGAAGACCGGTCCCCGAATCGAACAATGTTGACCGCCAGCGGACGTTTTACGCGACCTGCTACCAGGAGCAGACAAACCTATCTTCAATAC
>JAEYXN010000056.1 GCA_023431285.1 Bacteroidota bacterium | reverse complement strand
CACCAACGATAACAACTGCTGCACCAATACCATAAACTTTTGGCATTATGGTTTTGTAGAGTAGTTCAACAAATCCGCCTTTTTTCTTACTCATTGTAGTAATGGTTTAAATTTTGCCTTTTGATATACTTTTTAAAAAAAGAGAGTTTTCAATTTTAGAATTCCTGTCCGGAAGAGCGACCCAGGTGAGTCATTGCACATCTGAAACCAATGTAAGCACGGGTTGAGTCACGGAACTCGAAAGTTCTTGTTCCTGTCTCGAGATAATAAGCCACGTCTTTCCATGAACCTCCGCGCACAACTTTCTTAGGAGGAACACGAGGATCGAAGCTTGAGCTTTCCGGATCAGTTCTCTTGTCGATGTACTGAGGGTTCAAATCCCATACTGTAGGAACAGATGCAGGGTTGAAGTCATCAAGACACCATTCAGAAACGTTTCCAGCCATGTCATAAAGACCGTAGTCGTTCGGGAAGTAAGACTGCACTGGTGACGAGTATGCAAAACCGTCATCGTAAAAGTTTCCGCGTCCTGGTTTGAAGTTAGCCAGCATACATCCTTTAGAGTTACGGATGTACGGGTTACCCCATGGATACTTCGCCATATCGCGGCCGCCACGTGCTGCATATTCCCATTCCGCTTCAGAAGGCAGACGGAATGCAGGCATCGGGAAGTCGCCATTGTTCTTTCTGTAATCGTTCAGGTAAGCTGTTCTCCAGTTGCTGAAGTACACTGCTGCATCCCAATCGATACCCACAACAGGGTAATCATCATAACCAGGGTGCCAGTAGTAGTAATCCTGAACAGGGTCACCCATGTGGTGAGCGAAGTCGCGTACCCATGAAGTGGTATCGGGATAATACTTCTGACGGAACGTTGCTTCGTCAGGAGTTTCAAATCCTTCGATAGTACCCTGATCTACTAACCAGAAGTTGGTAAACTGGCGATACTCGTTATTGGTAATCTCAGTGTCATCCATGAAGAATGAACCAATCGTAACCTGCTTGTTGAAGTTAATCTGTGTGGAAGCAGGATCTTCATCAGCCTGACCCATGTGGAAAGTCCCGGCAGGAATTGGCACCATTCCATAAGGAACGGTCATAACCCAGCCTTCCCTTCCGGACACGCCGATGAGTTCACCATTGTCGCCACCGCCACTTCCGCCGAGGCCAAGAAGACCACAAGCACTGGTAGCACCGGCGGCAACGACTAAAACTACTTTTGAAAGAACCGATTTATTCATACTTCTTCTTCAGTTTGTCTATGGTATAAGATTAAGCCGCGAAAGTTAACTGATCTTCGCTTTATTTTTTTGAGAAAACTAGTTACAAATTGTACATTTTACTAAAATCCTCCTCAATCACAGTCGATCAGTGACGGTACCTCGGCGTTCGAACGACTTTTTTACCGCTACCCGGATTAACAGGCAGATCGTACGACAACATCACTTCAAGGGAGAAATTTTCTTTGGCTTGCGCGTCCACAATGACGAAATCGATGGCCGTGCCCAGTTTCAACGACTTATCCTTCAACAAACTGTAGCCTAATAACAAACTTCCCGCCTCACCCTGTCTAAACGCCAAGCCTCCCCACATAGTATCCTTCAGGTAAGCAATTCCAGCCAGGTCGACCTGACTGGTATTTAGATCGCTACGAAAGGCCGCAGTCAGTTGAACTTTCAGATCAAAACTTACCTCGTAAAAATAGCCTCCCGTAAAATTGAGGTGATTCGACAAAGCTCCGCGCACGGAATCTTTTCCAAAATCAAACTCTGATTTTAACAAGTGATTGAAACCAACGCCGGCATAGAATTTCTCGGCGCGATAAAAAAGCCCGACTCCAAGGTCCGGGCGGATCTGCGATTCTTTGCCAGTGATGATCAAAGGATCGTTCTCATGAATATAACGGTAATACTTCCCATTAATAGACTGGCTGTAAATCCCAGCCTTCACACCAAAGCTCAGCTTCGATTCCTTGATACCAAGGTGATAAGCATAGCTTACCTGCGCTTCAAGATTGTTCTGCGGTCCCAGGCGGTCATTCATAACGTATAAGCCCGCACCGCTCCTTAGTTTGTTGATCGGCGTCTGAAAGCTTACCATCTGCGTAGTAGGAGCCCCTCCATCTCCAGTGCTCGACTGATATCCAAGCCACTGACTCCTGTGAATAACAGAAGCACGTGTTACCCCATCAACTCCCGCAAATGCCGGAGTCAGATAAAGGTTGTTGAACATGTACTGGGTAAATAGAGCATCCTGCTGAGCAAACACACCCGTCCCCATCAGAGACATTAGGAAGGTATAAAAAGTCTTTTTCAGCATTAAGATTAAAAAGTAGGATTTAAAGTAAACGCTTTTTTACGACACTGTCAACGCAATGTAATTAAAGTGTAATAAAATAGATTACTTTATAATATTCAATGAATGAATGAGTTATTTTGGCTCCAAGGCCATGAGAATCAACTCACTGCTTCACTTACATCTTCGCGTGTCCGGGCGGACAATACGCTTTCCTACTTGATTCCGTTCGCCTTTTTAATGTACAACTCCAACGCTCCCGTCATCGACGGTGCATTCGGTAATGGAGCCTCAATATCAAGAACAAGATTCGCATCCTTCACCGCTTTTGCCGTTGTCGGACCAAACGCCGCAATGCGTGTGTTGTTCTGTTTGAACTCTGGGAAATTCACAAACAACGAATTGATTCCAGACGGACTAAAGAACGCCAGGATATCATAAAATACTTCCTTCAAATCCGAAAGATCAGCCGCCACCGTGTGGTAAATGATCGCCTCTGTATACTGATATCCGTTGTCTCTTAAAAAATCAGGTATGTCATTCTTACGGATATCGGAACATGGAAACAAATACTTCTCGTTCTTATGCTTCTTCAAAATCTCAAGCAAATCCTGAGCAGTCTTCAATCCGGTGAAAATCTTCCGCTTCCGGATCACAATGTACTTCTGAAGATAATTCGACGTCTGCTCCGAGATACAGAAATATTTCATCTCAGGAGGCATCTCCAGCTTTAACTCCTGGCAGATGTGAAAGAAATGATCGACTGCATTCCTGCTCGTGAAAATAATCGCAGTGTGATTGAGTATGTCGATCTTCTGCTTTCTGAATTCCTTCACGGGCACAGGCTCAACCTGAATGAACGGCCTGAAATCAATTTTAAGATTGAATTTTTCAGCCAGTTTCAAGTAGGGAGAGTTAGCATCCGTAGGGGGTTCTTGGGTCACCAGAATGCTTTTTACTTTCCGCATTCTGTCAGTAGCAATTTCACTCATATCAGCACGTAAACGAATTCAATCTATTTGTACAGAACCTTTATCAAAAGAAGAAAAGGTATCAATTCAGTCGCACAAATGTACGAAAATAAATGGAACATGGACGCACCAGCGATTGCGCTTAATTTCAAAAAGATCAGAATGATCCAACCACCAATAATCCAACCCAACAACTTTAACATTGTTGAATACATCGCAACACTCTGGCCATGCCATGTGAAATACAGGAACAAAATCATTGTCAGAATTCCAATCACAATGAGAAGCGCGCGAACCCAATTGAAGAAATGTATCCCTCCTATCGACGGCATTCCAAAAAGCCACGACATCCCAAACACCAATGCAATCTTCGCGAAGAAAAGTCCGAGAATAATTAAACTCAGCTTTAACCACTGTAATGCAACCGACCAGAAACTGTCCGCGAAGAATGAACTCGCGAGTGGAAATTCACCGCGCGTGAAATTGAAAATGATAAGCACATAATACGCAACGAGCATGCTGCAGTACAAGTAGTACAAAATGTTCGTACTACTTCCAATGCGCGTGTAAGACTGACCGTCCTGCCCGTCCCGCATAGAAAATACAGACGGCACAGAGAAGTAATCCGACGTGAGCTTTGGATTCAGCCTCACCACAACCACACCAAACGCCATCAACACAATCAAACCCACAATCCCGAAGTCCCTGAATTCCATTCCTGATCTCTTGATCAGCCCGTCCGTTACGACAGTCTTCGCACTTAATGTTGTAAGCAAATCCGAATATCGGCCCTCCGCCTGACGCACTGCAACGAGTAGGTTATGCGTCGCGTAAACTTTTGCAAGGCTGTCAACATCAAGACTCAGATCATCCCCTTCGCCGGCAACCTTGTTATTGACAAACAAAGTGAATTCACGCGCCGAGCGGATTGAAAACTTCTGACCCGATAATTCCCGGGCGTCAATCTGAACATAAATCACCTCAGGTGACCTCCCGGCGGATCTATAATCAACAAGATTACCCTCCTCGCCTTGCACTAACCACTTTGACTTCAGGTCTCTTTCTCCGGGACGGAGCTCGACCGCGGCCAGTTCCCCGGCGATGGCGAGAATCAAAAAGAGGGTGAAAATTCTTCGCATCATAAATCCTTACAAAAATATCAGATCGCAATGGATATTCTAAATATGTAAGTTTGTTATTGCATCATGGCAGGCATCTACGTTCATATTCCTTTCTGCAAACAGGCTTGTCACTACTGTGACTTCCATTTCTCCACCAACCTGTCGCGGAAAACCGAACTCTTTCAAAGCCTGGTCGCGGAAGTCAGGCTGCAATGCCATTACCTATCCGAACCCGTAAAGACTATATATCTCGGCGGAGGAACACCGTCGCTGGCAGATCATACTGAGCTCACGCATGTGCTGGATACAATCCGCTCAGAATTTGAAGTGACACCGGACGCTGAGGTCACACTCGAAGCAAACCCGGACGATATGAGTGCACAACGCCTCGCCGAATTTCGTGCAGCTGGGATCAACAGGCTTAGCATAGGTGTACAAAGTTTCGACGATCGCGTCTTAACCTTCCTGAACCGTGCCCATAATTCAAACAGCGCTCTCGAATGTATTCCACTAGCACGCGCCGCGGGGTTTCAGAACATCAGTATCGACCTGATCTATGCCATTCCCACCCAGACGAAAGAGCAATGGATCACCAACGTTAAGACCGCAATACAGCTTCAACCGGAACACATCTCTGCTTATTCTCTTACAATTGAAGAGAAAACCGTCTTCGGGAACTGGAGCGCAAAAGGCAAACTCACTCCCGTTGATGAAGAAATGTCCGCCACGCAGTTTGACGAGCTGATCACGCTTCTTGAGGAAGCCCGTTATGAACAATACGAGATCTCAAACTTTGCACGACCAGGGTTTCACTCTCGTCATAACAGCAGCTATTGGCAACAGGAGAAGTATCTTGGAATCGGCCCGGGCGCGCATTCGTATAATGGGCATTCACGCCAGTTCAACGTCGCGAATAATCATCTTTACATCGCCGCCATTACAGAAGGAAAAGTGCCTTCAACTATCGAACATCTTTCCGCCCGGGATCGGGTAAACGATTACCTTCTGACAACGCTCAGGACAAGCTGGGGCTCTGACCTGGAGAAGCTGAAACATCAGACACAATATGACCTTCTCCATGAGAAGGGGGAGTACGTGGCATCCCTCGTCCACAACGGTCTTGCTACCCTAAGCGATAACCATTTGCGTCTGACACGAAGAGGACGATTCCTTGCCGATAAAATTTCCTCTGACCTCTTCATCGTCACGACATGAGAACGATTTTTCTTACCTTAGCCAAACCCAACGCTTATGAAATCGGAAGAAGATAAGAAAGTGTACATGTTGCTGAAGGCCGTTATCTACCACTACCACGGGCTGGACGAAGAGGAGAAGAACGATCTTGTCGAAACGGCACGCGAACTCGATGCTCAGGCAGAGTATGAGTGGGCTCTCGACTTTATCTCACAGGATTACATCAGTGCCTTTGACCGCGCGCGAGAATACCTCAATGGAATCATCGGCGACTACCCCAAAGAAAAGCGCGTTGAATTGATGAACATGGTGTGGAAATCCAACAACCTGAAAGGTTACGTAACCGAGATGGAAGCCACCGCGATGATCAAACTCGCCAAAGACTGGAACGTTAATGACGAACTGATCCAGCTTGTGCTGAACTGATCACAGACTCATCATATCCTTGAACTTCGCTGCCTGCCGGCGACTTACCTCCACCTTGTCGCCACCGCGAAGACGAACCATAAGTCCACCATTAAACCACGGTTCAATACCCTCCACCCAGCTAAGATTCACAATGTGTTTGCGGCTTGCGCGGAAGAATGCGCGCTCGTCAAGTTTCTCATCAAGCGCATTAAGTGACTTGTGAATCATCGGCCTGTTGTTGTCGAAATAAACCTTGATATAGTTTCCGTCACTTTCAAACAGCCTTACGTTCGATAAACTCACGAACCAGCACCGGTCTCCATCTTTCACAAAAACCTGGTCCTGTAATCCGAGTTTCTTTTCCGGCCCTCTGACCGCCACACCTTTTGCTCTCTCTTTCTCTGCCAGCTTAGAGACTGTTTCCAGCAAACGCTCAGGCTGTATCGGCTTCAACAGGTAATCAAGTGCATTTACTTCAAAAGCCTTCAGGGCGAACTCATCGTATGCCGTAGTGAAGACCACAAGCGGAACAACGTCCAGCTCCTCCAGGAGTTGGAAACCGGTCTTTCCCGGCATCTGTATGTCCAGGAACAAAAGGTCCGGATTGAGATCTGCGATCATCTGGTTTGCCTCCTCAGCATTCACAGCCTCGCCCACGACTTCAATCATTGGATGGTCTTCCAAAAGCTTGATCAATTCCTTTCGCGCCAGGCGCTCATCATCGATGATTAATGCTCTCATTGTTCTTGTATTGTGGGATAATAATTTCAGTTAGTACAAAATTATCGTTTTCATTTACAATTCGGAAAGACGACTCGTCTCCATAGATCAATTTAAGGCGTTGCATCGTATTTTTCAGACCAAGGCCACTCTTGTTCTTCTTTGCCGGAAGGGTAAGCTGCCCACTATTGCGGATCTGAATGCTCAACCGTTGATCCGCAACGTCAGTCTTCACATGAACGATACCCCCCGCAGTGAGCTTCGAAATGCCGTGCTTGATCCCGTTTTCTACCAAGGTCTGTATCATAAGGGGCGGAACCATAAAGTCATTTGATTTAGGATGAATCTCAAAAACTGTCTTCAGCCTTTCTTCAAACCTGATGCTCTCCAAGCCAAGATAATCCTTAACAATCTTCAATTCTTCAACGAAAGGCATCATCCTCTTCTTGTCCGTCGCCAGCGAATTCCGAAGAATATTCGATAACTGATTTATGGCCTGTTTCGACTTGCCGGGATTTTCATCTACCAAGGCGCGAATACTGTTAAGCGCATTGAAAATAAAATGAGGATTGAGCTGAGACTTAAGATTAGTAAGCTCAATTTCAATCATAGAAGCCTCGTATTTCAACGATTTATTATACTGATCAAAGTAATGATACGTGAAATAGAAAACAGTCCACAAAAAAAACAGGATGGCATAAAACGAAGACTGTCCAAGAATAGTTAGCGGATCGAATGCAGCAAGAGGTTCGAAGAGCCGGCCAAGAGCCAGATTGACCGGAATCCTGACGAAGTAAAGAACAAGGCTCATGACGAACACCAAAAGAAGGACCCGCGGAAGCATCTTACTCATTGGAAGAAAGATCCATTTCCACCGGCGCATGAGGTTGCGCCCGAAATGCGTGATGAGCAAACAAAGAAACGCTTCGATCAGAAGAAAGGCTACGCGTTTACCGGTCGTACTCTGTGATGCCAGAAAACTCGAAACGATCTGCACAAGAGCATAAAACAACCACCCCCCTATCTGCAGTGACCAATATAACCTGTTCTTCCGGAGCATCTGACAGGGCGTCGCCTCAGAGATATTTGAACTGTATCACCCAAAGAAAGAGAATACCCGTTGCGATAATAAACGCCCAGGCTGCCACCGTCAGTGGTTTGCGATAAGACAACAGTGCAGGTTCACTCGCAAGAGAATTCACCGTAAATGATAAGCCGGCCATCACATACAATGATCCTTCCAGGTAGTCATCCTTCGTAATGAAATAGATCCCAACCCCGGCAAAAATCACTGCGAAGAAATACTGACGAATATGTTTACTCATTTTATGACCAGTTGATGTATCAATTACTCTAATTAAGCTCTGCTTTCAAAAACTTTCCAGTATAACTTTTCGCGCTGCGACAAACTTCCTCAGGTGTTCCTTTCGCTATGATCATTCCTCCCTTTGCGCCACCTTCAGGACCAAGGTCTATGATATAATCCGCACTCTTGATGACATCCATATTATGCTCAATCACCAGCACAGTATTTCCTTTGTCCACTAATTTCTGGAGAACATCCAGCAAATGTGAAATATCCTGAAAATGCAACCCTGTTGTAGGCTCATCAAGGATATAAAATGTCTTTCCTGTATCGCGTTTTGAAAGTTCCGTAGCAAGCTTCACCCGCTGGGCTTCACCGCCCGAAAGCGTCGTTGCATGCTGACCAAGAGAAATGTATCCGAGTCCAACCTCCGACAATGTCTGGATCTTCCGAAGGATCTTTGGTTGATTCTCGAAGAATGTGACGGCTTCCTCCACAGTCATGTCGAGGACATCACTGATTGATTTACCTTTGAAGCGAACTTCGAGCGTCTCCCGGTTATATCGTTTGCCCTTGCAGGTTTCACAAGGCACATGAACATCAGGAAGGAATTCCATTTCAATCAAACGCAAGCCGGCACCTTCACAGGTTTCACATCTCCCGCCCTTCACATTAAATGAAAACCTTCCCGTCTTATAACCGCGTATCTTCGCTTCAGGAAGCTGAGCAAACAAGTCTCTGATATCAGTGAAGACACCCGTGTACGTTGCAGGGTTTGAGCGCGGCGTCCTCCCGATAGGTGACTGATCCACTTCGATTACTTTATCAATCAGCTTCAGTCCATCTATCTTCTCGAATGCAAGAGGCTCCGTCCTTGAGTTGTAGAAATGACGATTCAGAATAGGGAAAAGCGTATCGTGGATAAGCGTCGACTTTCCGCTTCCTGAAACGCCCGTCACACATGTAAGCGTACCCAATGGAATTTCCATAGTTACGTTCTTCAGATTATTTCCGCGGGCACCCTGAAGTGTTATCTTCTCTCCGTTTCCTTTCCTCCTGGTTTTACCATAGGGAATAGCAATCTCACCGCTGAGGAATTTTGCCGTTGTGCTTTTGTTCTTGAGAAACGTCTGCGGGTCACCCTGCGCCACAACGTGACCACCATGTCGACCGGCCCCCGGACCAATATCAAGAATATAATCGCTCTCAAGCATCATATCCTTATCATGCTCCACCACGACAACAGAGTTCCCGATGTCACGAAGATCTTTCAACGCCTTTATAAGCTTGACGTTGTCGCGCGCGTGAAGGCCAATACTCGGCTCATCAAGAATATAAAGCACGCCAACCAACTGAGTGCCTATCTGCGTGGCTAATCTTATCCGTTGAGATTCGCCTCCGCTCAATGTCCGTATCGGACGATTCAGACTAAGATAATCAAGACCCACGTCCAGCAGAAACCCAATACGTTTCCTGATCTCTTTGAGAACCTCCGTCGCAATTACACGTTGCTTATCGTTCAACCGTCCTTCGAGACCGGTAAACCATTTCTGCAAAGACACAATGTCAAGCTGCGCAAGCTCGCCGATATTCTTACCATCGATCATGAAATGAAGAGACTCCTTCCTTAGTCGAAGTCCTTTACACTCCGGACACTCCCTGCTTATCGTAAAATCCTCCACCCACTTCTTGATCGATTCCGAACCTTCGTCGCGCTGTTTTTGCAGAAAATTGATGATACCCTCGAACTTTGTATTCCAGTCTGTACCAGGATACTTGACTGACGCAACCGCTACAGGTTCTTCATCTCCGTACAAAAGCACTTTAATCACATCGCGGGGAATCTCCTTGATCGGTGTGGTCAGTGCAATCTTCTTGCGCTTTAGAATTGCTTCAATCTTCTTGAAGATCCAGATATCCCTGTATTCTCCAAGAGGGAGAATACCACCGCGACTAATGCTTAGCTTCTTATCAGGTATAACGGAATCCTCAGTAATTTCTTCGATCAAGCCGAGCCCATTACATTCTGAACACGCTCCATAAGGAGAGTTAAAGGAAAAGTTATTCGGCGCAGGCTCATCATAGGATAATCCGGTTTTCGGATCCATGAGAAACTTGGAAAAGTGATGCACCTTTCCATTCTCCTCCATGACAATAATTATTCCCTTGCCTTCCTTGATAGTCCTTCCAATCGACTGCGATATCCGATAACGATCTTTGTCATCTGCGATGATACGGTCAATCACAATTTCAATATCATGGATCTTATATCGATCTACCTGCATCTTGGCCGTGATCTCCTGTACCTCGCCGTCCACACGTACTTTCGTGTACCCCGACTTCCGGATCTGCTGGAACAGCTCACGATAATGACCTTTCCTGCCTTTGATAATGGGAGCAAGAAGCGTCAGCTTCTTTCCGCGAAGCGAAACCAGGATGGCATCAAGAATCTGCTCTTCAGATTGACGAACCATTCTTTCACCAGTGAGATACGAGAACGCTTCACCTGCACGGGCAAAAAGAAGCCGCATAAAATCATAGATCTCCGTGACGGTTCCTACAGTAGACCGGGGGTTGCGTGAAGTGGTCTTCTGCTCGATAGAGATCACGGGACTCAGACCATTGATTTTGTCTACATCGGGCCTTTCCAGATTGCCAAGGAAACTCCGCGCATAGGCAGAAAAGCTTTCCATATAGCGTCGCTGCCCTTCAGCGTAGATCGTATCGAACGCAAGAGAGGATTTGCCGCTTCCGCTGATGCCGGTAATCACCACCAGCTTATTCCGGGGTAGAGCAAGAGAAATATTCTTAAGATTATGTTCGCGGGCGCCGATGACCTCGATCGTTTCATGGCCTGTGTTGTCCGCTACTTGAGAGGAAGTTTTGGTCATTGATGGTTGATAAACATTATTATACAATGAACACGGTCAAATTGGTTCCTCGAATGTGGCATTCACGGCATTTCGCGACCCATTGCCACCTTCAACATGCCAAACCAGTCCTGAATATCCAGGTCGATCGCTGTTGAGTTGGCGCTTTCCACGATCCTTTCCGCCTTCGTTGTGCCGATAACCGGGAAGACCTTTGAAGGATGCTTCAACAACCACGCGAGCGCCAGCTGACTGTTACTGGCGGAATATTTCGAAGCGACATTAAATATCTCCTGATAACCCGACTTCATCAAAGCCCCGCCTCCTAACGGAGACCATGCCATAGGCGACGTTCTGTGTTTCATGAGTATGTCAATCGTTCCATCAAAGAGCGGCTGACTATGCGTTACAGAAAGCTCCACCTGATTAGTGATGAGTGGCTTGTGCAGATAACTTTGAAGCATCTCAAACTGGTGAGGTGTGAAGTTAGACACACCAAAGTGAAGAACCTTCCCGCTGATGCGCAACTCAGCGAAGGCTTCAGCAACGTCCGTAGGATCAAGCAACGGGTCTGGGCGATGGATAAGGAGAAGATCGATATAATCCGTGCCAAGCATCTTCAATGAGTTCTCAACAGACCAAATGATATGCTTCTTCGAGGTGTCATAATGCTTGACACGTGATGCGGGCCTCTTTGATGACGGAAACTTTATACCGCACTTTGTGACAAGCTCCATCTTCTGACGCAAACCCGGTTCCGCCCGAAGGACATTGCCAAAGATCTCCTCATTTCTATGGTCACCGTAAATATCAGCATGATCAAAGGTTGTGATACCCTGGTCCAGCGAAGTATGAATCAACGTTGAGACTACCTGCGCAGGGACAGCGTGCCACCGCCAGGCCCCTGAGATGATTCTTGAGAAGGCGGGACCGTCTGGATGAATGTGTCGTCGTTCCATGGTTTAGATCTGACTGATTACTTCAACAAATAGCCTGGTCAGATCCGGCTCGGCCGAATTGGCAACTGCAACAATCTCAGAGAGCGCAACCGGATGAAGGTTATCCGGATCACAATCATCCGTAAGGACTGATACACCACAACATGGAAGGTTCATATGATTAGCGACGATGACCTCAGGAACAGTACTCATTCCCACGGCATCGGCACCGATACGCTGCAGGAATCGATACTCGGCACGAGTCTCAAGGTTGGGGCCCGACACACATGCATACACACCTTTTTGGAGAACAATACCTTCTCTCTTCGCCGCCACTGTCAACAGGTGATTTAATTCTCTTGAATAAGGCGCGCTCATATCCGGGAAGCGTGGTCCCCATTCGGAAACATTCGGCCCACGCAACGGGTTGTCCGGCTGAAGATTGATATGATCATCAAGGAGCATAAGCTCACCCTTATTGAATTCCCTGTTGAGATTACCCGCCGCATTGGAAATGAAAAGATACTTCACACCGAGGAGTTTCATCACGCGCACAGGCAAGGTCACCTCCTGTAGATTATACCCCTCGTAGTAATGAAACCTTCCCTGCATCGCGACCACATGATTGCTACCGATCTTTCCATAGTGAAGATTGCCATGATGTGACTCTACCGTGGCGGCGGGGAAATTCGGGATCTTCGAATAAGGAATTGACTTTGTCTCCCTAATGGCTGAGATAAACGTATTTCCAAGACCTGTTCCGAGAATTACGCCGACGCGTGCGTTCGTTACTCCTTCCTTCCGAAGATAGTCCACGGCTTCCTGAACCTGCTGTTTCATTTGTGCAAGATAAAATAATATGGAACCGCCGGAGGAAGACGGACCAAAATCATTTTAGCAACGACCCGTTCAGGCGGAGGAGCTCGGTTTCCGCCATCTTCGCCAGGTACCTGGCATTGATAAGGCGGGTATAGGCATCTGCCAGACTTTGCTGCGCAGTTCGCAGCTCTACGAAGGTAGAGGCCCCACGACGGAAGACTTCCAGAGCAATGTTGACGTTCTCCTTCGCCAGACTGATATTCTCCTCTTCGACTTCAAGGATCTTTCTGGCATTGTCATAATTCGTGTAGGCGTTTCTTACCGATGCGCCAATGTTCACCTTCTGCTGCTCATAGAAAATTTCCTGACGCCGCGAGAAAATCCGCGCCTGTTGTACCAGCCTTCGGTTGTTAAAGTTGTTGAGGATGGGTATGCTCAACGTAAACCCTGCATTCACTCCAGTCGTGAGACTGTAGGTCGGACCGAAAGGGTTTATAAGAAGGGTATTGTCAAGCTGGGAATAATTATATGCAGCATTAAAGTTTAATGAAGGGAGGCCTGCACCAGACTGTTGCCAGATAGCGTTCTTTGCAATGGAATTTGATACGCGGCCTGCCTGGAGAGAATAATTTCTGCTCTCAATGTTCTCAATCATCTCCTGTTGGTTCAATCCAAGATCAATGATAATCGTGTCTGTCACATCGAAAGGCTTGGGAAGCTTTTGATCAACCAATGCATCAAGCTGTTCCTTCAATTGAAGGATCAGCGCTTCCTGCTGCAGCGCCTGCGTTCGTTGAGCGTTGAAATCGACGCGGGCCTGAAGAAGCTCCGGCTTTGCACCGGTACCAACCTCGAATTTCCGTTCAGCCAGTTTGACACGGACATCATTCACCGCCATTTGTTCCCTTATGGCCTTCAGCTGCTGCTTCTGACGAACGATATCATAGTAGTTCTGAATGATCACAGCAATAGTGTTCACCATTTGATCCTGGAGCTGCAAACGCGTCTGCGCTTCAGTCTCTTTCACGATTTGCCTCGTGGCGAACATTCTCGTACCGTCGAAGAGCGTCCAGTTAAGTTGAATAGATGCAGTGGTGTTTGTAGAACGCGCCTCACCCTGGTTATTGCGGCTTTCATCCTGGAAACGTAGTTCCTGGTCATTGAAGTTCTTTACAACCGCTCCATTGGCATTGAGCTGAGGAAGATAGGCGCCAAACTGATAGTGCGCATCATTGGCCGCCGCATCAACGACGTTCTCCTGAATGCGTACATCAAAGTTGTGCTCCAGCGCAAGAGTGATGATCTGCTCCAGCGACATCTTCTCCTGCGCGGAAACCGCAGATGAAACAATTACAAACGAAAAAAGTAATAAGGACCTCAGATTCATACGGTGACTTCGTTTCTTGATTCGACAAGGCGTTCGTCAAATGATTTGGAAAGCTTTTTCTTGGACAGGAATGTGTACATCGCCGGAATTACGAACAAGGTAAGAAGAAGAGAAAACAGAATTCCACCCACTATTACAATTCCCAGCGGCTGGCGACTCGTAGAGGCAGCTCCCAACGACAAGGCTATTGGAAGCGATCCTAGTGCCATGGTGAGGCTCGTCATGAGGATAGGTCTCAGACGAAGCTTTGAAGCTTCTATCACCGCGTCGAACTTGGAAAGTCCTTCCGCTCTCTTCTGGTTGGCGAACTCAACGATAAGAATACCATTCTTTGTCACAAGCCCGATGAGCATGATCATTCCAATCTGAGAAAAGATGTTCAGCGTCGCGCCAAACATCCAGAGGCAGATCAACGCCCCGCAGATCGCCAGAGGAACGGTGAACATAATAGTCAGCGGATCGACAAAGCTTTCAAACTGCGCAGCGAGAATCAGGTAGATCAGCACCAGCGCAAGGAAAAAAGCAAATAAAATGTTGCTGGAACTTTCCGCGTAATCTCTTGACGTCCCCGAAAGAGAAGTTACAAAACTTTCGTCCAACACCTTCTCCCGAATCTCCTCCATGGCTTGGATTCCATCACCCAATGTCTTCCCTGGAGCAAGGCCCGCGGAAACTGTTGCCGACTTGAACCGGTTGAAATGATACAATGTCGGCGGAGTAGTGGACTCCTCAATGGTGACAAGGTTATCGATAGAAATAAGTTCTCCTGTCTTCGTGCGAACATACAGACTCTTCAGATCTGTTGGATCATCGCGGTTGTCTCTGGCAACCTGACCCATCACCTGATATTGTTTTCCTTCTTTCGTGAAATATCCAAAGCGAAGATTACTATAAGCCAGCTGAAGCGTTTGCGAAATATCCTGAACACTCACGCCAAGTTGTGTAGCCTTCAGACGGTTGATCTCAACCTTGAGCTCAGGCTTATTGAATTTTAAGTCAGCGTCGACAGTTGTAAGTGTCGGGTGATTGGTGGCCAGCTCAAGGAATTGCGGCAACGCCTCTGTTAACTTGTCGAAGTTGTTATTCTGAATTACAAACTGGACAGGTAGTCCTCCTCTGCGGTCTACGGAAATTGTTTGTTCCTGGATCACAAACGCCCTCCCTTCCGGAAGGGTCTTCAGATTCTTACTTACCATATCAGCAATCTCCTGCTGCGATCTCTCCCTTTCATGAGGATCCGTCAGTGTAACCCGTACGAACCCACTGTTCACAGAGCCAGCTCCCGAGAAACCCGGGGCAGTTACCGACAGTGCTGTTTTGTACTCGGGAACAGAATCCATAACAAACTGCACCATGTTCTTCACATAGTCGTCCATGTAGTCGTACGAAGTTCCTTCAGGGGCAAGCATCTGCACACGGAACTGGTTTCTGTCTTCCATCGGCGCAAGTTCCGACTGGATAGTGCTTCCAATAAGAAATGTTACACCCACGCACATCACAATAATCGCAATGGCAATCCACCTCGCATTCATGAAGGCATGCAGGGATTTCCTGTACCCGTTTTCCATTCCGGTAAAGAACGGCTCCGTGACACGGTAGAACCAGGAGTGCTCATGCTTGGATCGTGTCAGCTTTACAGAAAGCACGGGCGTCAGCGTAAGCGATACGAAGCAGGAAATAAGTACTGCGCCTGCGACGACAACACCGAATTCGGTGAACAGCTTCCCGGTGAATCCCTTCAGGAAAAGGATCGGAAGAAATACCACAGCCAGGGTGACTGACGTAGAAATAACAGCAAAGAAAATCTCCTTCGACCCCTCTTTCGCCGCCTGAAACTTGTTCATCCCTCCCTCCAGCTTCTTGTAAATGTTTTCTGTTACAACAATCCCGTCATCCACAACAAGGCCCGTGGCAAGGACGATACCAAGCATTGTAAGGACGTTGATCGAGAACCCCGCCAGATACATGATAAAGAACGTTGCAATCAGAGAGACAGGAATGTCGATCAGTGGACGGAACGCGATGATCGCATCGCGGAAGAACAGATAGATCACGAGCACGACAAGCAAAAATGAAATAAGCAGCGTCTCCTCAACTTCGAGGATTGATCTCTTAATGAATACGGTTTGATCCATCGCCACATTGAGAGATATGTCCTCCGGAACATCCTTCTTGATCTGGTCCAGCCGTTTATAAAATTCGTCCGCGATAGACACGTAGTTCGCTCCTGGCAATGGCACGATAGCGAGACCCACCATTGGAATGTTGCTCTCTCTCAGAATAGACTCTTCGTTCTCGGGACCTAGCACCGCCTGGCCAATATCTCTCAAACGGATGCTCCCCTCTGGCGCGGATTTAACGACAACATTATTAAAATCCTCTTCAGTGTAGAGCCTTCCGAAGGTCCGTACCGTCAATTCTGTTGCATTACCGGCGATCTTTCCAGACGGAAGCTCCACGTTCTCGCGGTTTAATGCCTGTTGCACATCGAGAGGCGTCAGGTTGTAGGCGCTCAGGCGGGCCGGATCTATCCAGATCCGCATGGCCCAACGCTTCTCACCCCATACCTGGATACCGCTTACACCTGGCATGGTCTGTAACCGTTCCACCAGGACGTTGTTGCAATACTCGGTCAGCTCAAGGTTGTTCCGCGTATTGCTTTGCACAGTCATCGTAATGATGGCACTCGAATTCGCGTCAGCTTTGGAAACAACGGGAGGGCTAGGCAGATCATCCGGCAGGGACCGGACCGCCTGAGATACTTTGTCACGTACGTCGTTGGCTGCCGCTTCAAGATCGACATCCAGCTCGAATTCAATGCTGATATTGCTTCTGCTCACGCTTGAGCTGGATGTTATGTTTCTGATACCAGGAATCCCGTTCACCGATTTCTCCAACGGTTCCGTGATCTGCGACTCAATGATATCGGCATTGGCGCCGGGATAAGTAGTAGATACGTTAATGATCGGCGGGTCGATCGCCGGATAGTCGCGAACACCTAGCTCGGTAAAGCCAATCACTCCGAATAACACCAGAACGATGTTCATGACAAACGCCAGAACGGGCCTCCTCAGACTTAATTCGGATATATTCATATTACTACTTTGCTTTCTGGTAGCGGCTTACCTTCCCTACTTTGATCTTCCCGTTCGGCCGGATGGCCATTAATCCCGTCGTCACAACGGTGTCTCCGGGTTTCAGCCCGCTGGTCACTTGTACAAAAGCGGAATCTCTCAACCCTGTTTCCACGTCTACGAACATCGCGCTGTCATGTCTGAAAACAACAACCTGTTTCGTTCTCGCCTGAGGTATGATTGCTTGCGATGGAACCAGTAACGCCTCCGCATTCTTGCCTAGCTGTACCGTTACACGCGCAAATATCCCGGGCACAAGCTCCGGATGTTTCTCCGTCACAAGCGCGCGTACGCGAAGGGTTCTGGTTGACTGATCAACACCGCTTTCCGTTGCGATAACTTTGGCCTGATGATTATCAGTCCCGCCATCTACCTTAAAGTTAATTAAGGTGCCAGGGCCAATTTCCTTCGCATACTTTTCCGGCACTGAGAACTCAAGCTTAAGTGTCTCCACCTGGCGAAGAGTTGTGATGATCTCATTGGGCGATACGTAGGCACCAAGACTCACATTCCGTAATCCAAGCTTACCTGAATATGGAGCTCTTATTTCAGTTTTTGCAATCGCAATCTCTACAGATTGTATATCAGCACGAAGGTTTTCTACATTCAAAGTGCTGAGATCATAATCCTGCTGGCTTATCCCGTTGATTGCAAGCAATTCACGCTGCCGGTCCTCAGTCTTGCTCGCTATCTCCAGTTGCACTTTCAACTTCCGGAGCTGCGCCTGCAGATCCTGATCGAAAAGCTTGACAAGTAGAGCCCCTTTTCGAACGTCAGTACCCTCCTTGATGTTGAGCTGAGTTATTCGTCCATTGACTTCGGGCTTGATCTGCGTTTCCTCCGATGGAAGTAATGATCCAGGGACGTCGATCAGGTCGCTCACTGCATTTGTACTCACCTCAAAGCCATCCACAGTCAGGGGACCAGATTGTTGTCGTGCCCTGGCTGAAGGCATAGAACTATCCTTCTTCTCCTCATTACAGGAGCTTAGAATACAAGTTGTCGCCACGAGGTAAATCAAAAGCCGAATCTTCATAATAAAAAAAAATAACAAAGTGATAACACCGCTGATTCAGTAAAGTTTATCCGAGAAACGTTGATGAAGGGAAACTACCTGCGGAATGAGCAGCAATGATTCATCATTCGTAATCACATGGTCCGCGCGCTTCAGTTTAGTATCGTCGTCCATCTGGCGGCGAATGATATCTTTTACCTGTTCGCTGGTTCTGTGAGGATCGCGTTTCAATACCCTGGATATCCTCACATCTTCCGGTGCGAACACTACGATCACCTCGTCAAGCTGTTTGAAACTTCCAGACTCATACAGCAGCGCGGCTTCCTTCACTACATACGGAACCGAAACCTTCACTTTCTCATACCATCGCTTGTAATCTTCAGCGACGCGCGGATGAACAAGCTCATTCAATCGTGCGAGACGGGTTTCATTCCCGAAAACTTCCGAAGCGATGTACACACGATTCAGATTCCCATTATCATCGTAAGACAAATCACCGAATTCTTCCTTGATCTGTCTTATAAGTATTCCATCTGTGGTCATTAGGGCTTTCGCCCGGCTGTCGGCGTCATAAACAGGAATACCCAGACAAGAGAAGATCCTGCACACGAGACTTTTACCCGATCCGATCCCGCCGGTTACACCTATCTGAAGCTTTTTTTTCAATTCAAAATTTAACGAACACTGAATCTATACTATGCACCTGCGAGAATGGCGGAAGTCCTTTTACCTCAGGTTTAACCCTCTGCGTCCCGCGAATGAAAAATTTCAAATCGACAACCGCATTCACGGAGTCTTGTATGTATTCCTTCATGAGCGACTCGGGAATCGAAAACGTTGAAGGAAGAGCCTTCACACCGAAGACAGGATTTGCTCCTGCCGGGTAGTTGACAATCTTCAACGGAATAGAATCTCTGATGCTGATAAGCTTGTCCACTTTAAAAGCAACGGACACGGTAGGCGGGTTTCGTGTGATCAGCTCATTGTTGACAAGCTCTACCTCAACGTCTTCCCGATAGTCATCGTCAATGTTCTTCTCTGCCAGTTTGAGATAAACCGGCTCAACGAACCCATTTACAATACGCAGCGGTCCCTCAACGAGGATTGAATCAGGTTCGAGAGAAGGTTCTGTGATGCGGACATGATTATCGCGCAGATGTATAGAAGCGGGATCAAGCCTTAGGGTGATCCACCGCTTCTCTCTCGGTTCGATATCTACGGTGAAAGTATCACTGAGAACATAGTTGATCTCAAAACGCTCCAGCTGGGGCGCGAACAAAGCCGGTGCGGCAACAATCTTCTTTACCTCCCCTGGCCTTTCGAGTGGAATGACAATGGGTGGAACTTTGAGACCAGAGCTTCGACGGAACAAATCCCAACCCATTCCGGTAACATTGATTCGCACACTTGCGGGAAGCGGTTTTACCGGAACGAATTGTTCTGCGTCGTATTCAAATTCTAATGGAAAGCTAATGTTCGTCGTGTAATCCTTGTTCAGTGCATTGAAGAACCAAAACACTGTCGCTGCGACCAAACATAGAGCGATCGCCTTCCAATTTTTGCTATTGAAGCGAAAGAGATTGAAAATGGAGGCGAGCACGCTCATAAGCAGTTCCGGATTTAGCTGATGTGCTCGTAAGCACTAAATCCTTTTGTTATTTCTTGTTTGCAGCCTTCGTTGCATCAAGGGAGATGGCTGACTTGTTGAAACGGATGCGTCCGCCTTTCTCTACTTCGAGAATAAAGGTATCACCGTCAAGTTCAGCAACTTCACCGTGAGCTCCCCCGATCGTTACCACGTGGTCCCCTCGCTTGATCTCATCGATGAATTTCTTCTGGTCTTTCGCCTTCTTTTGCTGAGGACGGATCATGAAGAAGTAAAAGACTACAAAAATTCCGATGATGAAAACGAACTGCATGTAGTTAGAGCCCTGGCCCTGTGCCTGGAGAAGAATAGAAGACATAATGTTATTGAATTTTAAAAGCCATCAAATGTATTCGAATTAAAAGAAAATCCCAATCTGATCATTGTCAGATTGGGATTCTTGCAGGCGATTAAGGATTACTGTTTGAAAGGTCCTTCCGCCGGTTGTTGTGCCTTAGGTGTTACCATAGCCTTAAAACGCAGAACAGTCTGCTTTGGCCATGTGTTAGCACTTACAGTGATCGTCTTGTTTTGAAGATTAGGCTTCCCGTTGCTGTCAAAACGTGCCTTCACATATCCCTTGCCACCTACAGGTATCGGAGTCTTTGTCCAGTCAGGAGCAGTACATCCGCACGAAGGCTGTGCATTCTGAATAATCAAGGGCGCCTCACCGGTATTCGTGAAGCTATAGGTATGCTCTACCACTTCGCCTTCGCGAATTGTCCCAAAGTCAAACTCCGTTTCCGAGAATGCCATCGCAGGCAGCGGCCCCTCAGGCTTTTCTTCTGCCGTTTTAACTTCAGTAGGAACAGCCGTCACGCTCTTGGGCTCATCGCTCTTCTTACCCTCAAGCTCTTTGAGGCGGCTCTCAAGCTCGGCAATCCTCTTTTCCGAATTACGGTCGTTACAAGCTGAGGCCAGCATAAGTATAAGCGCCACTACCCCCAGCAATTTCACAAATTGGTATTTCATCATATTTATCCTTTGCTTTTCTCTTGTCAACTCAGAGACTAACCTTTTTTCCCGCGGATCTGTTCCAACAGCTCATCAACATCTTCCAGGAGCCGCTCCGCTTTGTTCTTGGCTTCGTCCACCACACGTTGTCCCTGCGATTTCGCCTCCGACGTGAGTGGCGTCTCTCTCCCTGCAACAAAATCATTGATCAATTCCTGAAGCATATTCCTGTACTTGTCCAGCTGGAACGAAAGCTTTTCACGTGTATTCACGCCCTTATCCGGCGCATACAAAATTCCTAAAATCGCTCCGGCCGCAGCCCCCGCCAAAAATGCAATCAGTGTATTGCCACCTTTTTTGCCCATAAGAATGTCGTTAAATTACTCCTGGTTTAGTCGCAAATTCAAAATTTTAACAATTTTTAACAAACACCGGACGGTATTTAGTTGTACGTAAATCTTACTTGTTGTCAATAAGTCCGCGTCCGCTTTTCTTCAGCGTACCCTTGTCTTTCAACTCTTTCGAAATAACGTCAAGAATTCCGTTGATGAACTGACGACTATTCGGCGTACTGTAATTCTTCGCAAGCTCGATATATTCGTTGATCGTCACCTTTACAGGTATGTTGGGGAACACCAGCAATTCGGCAATAGCCATCTCAAGAATGATGCGGTCCGTCAGTGGAAGACGGTCTACTTCCCAGTTTCGCGTGTTCTGAGCGATAAGATCCTTGTACTCGGGATCGAGATTCGTAGCAGAATTGTAAAGCTTTTCAATGAAATCTTTGTCTTCTTCCCAGTTGACCGATAATGTATACAGCGTGATCGGCGCATCACTGGCAGGGTCGAAAGACTTCACGCTCTTCTCAACCATGCCCTTTACAATCTCCTTGTCCTCGGTCCAACGCAATACCTCTTCTTCAAAATATTCATTTATGATACTCTTTCCGAGGATCACTTTCCTGAAAAGGTGATTGATGAATTTCTTCTGATCGTCAGTGGTGATCGTCTTCTTGTCAAGATAATGCAGGTACTCGTTGTCCTGGCGGATTACATCACGGAACCACCCCTTAATCTTATCC
>JAEYXN010000017.1 GCA_023431285.1 Bacteroidota bacterium | reverse complement strand
TGATAAGCTCGTCGATAATCTGGTTGAAACCCTTTTCCGGCAAACGGAATGCAAGATGTTGCACGCCACCTTGCGGATTGCTTTTAAGATAGTCGTGAAAGATACCCTGGCCAGTCTCAGGCTCGATAAGTTCGATGAATGCTCCACCGTTGAATGCCTGTGTGGTCAAACCGTCACCATGGACAACCTTTCCATGATATTTAATATTCAGTTCTTCTGCACTGTAACGGTTTGGCTGGGGGAAATCTATGCGAAGTGATTGTTTCATGAATGCTATCGCTGCATGAATTTCAGGGACAACCCATCCTATTTGCGCAAATTCAAGTTTCGCGAGTGTGTCGTTGATATTGCTCATTGTTTGAATTAGTGATAAGCAAAGTTATATGAGACTTGAGATTGGGAGAAGGCTGAATGCGACGTTGAGGATGGTGCAATGCGACGAAGATAAGCGCGGAGATTCGAAGGCCCAGAGACAAATTGCATGAATGTCAGAAACATTCTGCGCGTTGGGTTCTTAGACTAAGGGTGCGGGTGGGATAGGAGAATGACAGAATCATTGAGAGACGTCTGCAGCCGCGGGCTCTGGAGGGGAGCTTTCGGGGTTCCTTACTTTCTGCTATGCTAATATCATTCTGTTTGAATGTACTTCTTCAATGTTAAAGAATTGTCCTCTGAGGATGTGTAGGCGGTTGAAGGCAGGAGGCGCAGGGCGCACAGAGTGAAGAATCCTCTGAGTCCCTGAATCCCTGCGTTCAATCACACTAGTTAGTAGCCTGGATTATTACCACCTAAACCAGGATTGCGCTGCACTTCGTTCTCGGACAAAGGGAAGAGCAAATGCTTTTCCTGGAAAGTAGCGCCAAGAGGATTGGTGTGGCCAACCACATCTACATAAGTAACCTGACCCCTGTTATTTTCATCAGTAACTGGATATTTGCGCGTTCGTTGGATGTCAAACCACGTACGGAACTCGAACACAAGCTCACGCATACGCTCAGTCCATACTTCTTCAATAAAGTCCTCTACAGGTAAACCGGCAACTTCTGTCTGAATCGCATCGACGCCAATCTGCCAGTAAGCCCGTCCACGTACCTCCGCGAGATAGCCCGCAGCTTCTGGGGTTACACCTTCAGTGTGAGCGAGGGCTTCTGCGGCAATCAGGTATGCATTTGCGAATCCATATACGACAACGTCCTTACTGGACGCAGCGGGACCATTGAACAATGCGGCGTCGTCGTGCCACATATAAGGTGTTGGCTGGAAGGTCACCTCGCCATCAGGTGTGTCCAGCGTCCAGTGAAAGAACTGTTTATTTTGCATTCGGAGATCGACGGCAGGATCGTATGCCCACAGAAACTCAGGCTCCGGCTGATAGGCGCCGTTGGTGATGTCATATTGCGTATACTTCACCTGACCGACAGGGTAGGACCATGGCGGGTTAGGAGAATTAGATATTCCAGCCATATATTCTTTGTAGTAAAGGTATTCGCGTGACACATCGCTCTTCCTTATCTTGTTGTATGCACTATTCGCGGCATCCGGACCATTAATCTCCAGTTCATAGTCGCCATACTCTCCGTTGATAAGATTTCTTGCGATGGTGGCCGCATCGGCGTATCGCTCAGTCTGCTGAAGAGGATATCCGGCCATTGTCAGATAAACATCTGCAAGAAGGATCGCCACCGCGCCCTGAGTGATGCGGCTTCCGTTGTCAGCCATATGATCAGTGGACAGTCCGCCCTGTTCCAATGCGAAAGTCAGGTCTTCCACGATCAGCCCGTATACACTTTCGATGCCGGATCTCTCGACATAAACACCGTCAAGTGAAGTTACCGGTTCCGTGACCAGCGGGACGTCCCCGAACATTCTTACAAGGTAGAAATACGCTAGCGCTCGGAAGAAGCGTGCCTCACCCAATAGACTGTTGGCCTCTTCTGTGCTTAGCCCTGGCGTTGCAGGGATGTTTGCGATCGAATTGTTCGCTCTCGATATACCCCGATACAGATCAAGCCAGATATCGTTCATGTATGTTGCAGTGTTCGAACCATCGAGGGTGAGTTGCTGCGCCCGCTGGATGTGTAGTTCCTGTCCGCGGTATTCGTTGTCAAAGAATCCTGTCATATACTGAATGAACATCATGCGCGTACCGGAGTAAACGCCGCCATCGAACATCTGCGGCGCTCCTGTTCTGTATAAACCGTTTACTGCGCTTATCGCGTGATCAGGGTCGCTGAAGTATTGATCGACACTAAACTCGTCCTTCGGACTTTCTTTGAGGAAGTCGTCACACGCCGAAAGCAGCGTACCCATAAAGGCAATGACGACGATATATTGTAATCTCATATTAATGCTCATTTGGTTCTAGAATTTTAGATTAACGCCGAGGGTATACGTCCTGGGCTTCGGATACTGGAAGAAGAAGATATTCTGCGTCCATTGCTCACCCCATGACGTTGCTTCGGGATCGTATCCCTGGAACTCATCTGAGTGGAAAACAAAAGCATTCTGCACACTTGCGTAAACGCGAAGATTATTCACCTTGAGACGATCCAGCAGTCCTCCGTCAAGATTATAACCAAGTGAGATAAGGTTTACGCGCAGGTATGATCCGTCTGCGATCCATCTGCTGTCAACCTGGCTATCCTGCCCACCGTATCCCTGGTGTCTGATTTCCTGCACCATGGTGTTTTGATTCTCGGGAGTCCATCCGGTGAGAATAGATCTCAAGCCATTCGCGATGCCTGATCGATCTTCTGTCGAATGATAGAACTGTTGCATGATGTCGACATCATATACAAACTGAAGATCCAGAGTGAAGTCGAAATTCCGGAAACGCAGGTTGTTGACGAAGCTTCCGGTCCAGGTTGGAATTCCTTTGCCAATGATCGTGGGCTGGTCAGAACGTTTCGCCTGTCCGGGTTGAACACCGGCAGGGTTTTCATCTGATCCCCATGTTCCATAGCGTTCGTAGCCCCAGAAAGAACTGATAGGCTCGCCTACGCGGAAGATCGTCTGGCTCCCTGTCACCCAGAATGGACCGGCGAAGATGTCTTCGTCATTTTCACCCAGCTTCTCAATTCTGTTCTGATTGTAGTTGAAGTTTAGCGTAGAAGTCCAGCCGAAATCCGGTCGATCAACATTCACACTATTGAGCAGGAACTCAACACCACGGTTGGAGACTTCCCCGATGTTATCCCTGACACCGGAGAACCCGGTAGAGTTTGGAACGGGTCTGTCCAGCAGGAGGTCCGTTGTGAGCTTGTAATAGTAATCAAACTCAAGAGACAACCGGTTATTGAAAAGTCCAACGTCGAAGCCTACATCAAACTGATGTGTCTTTTCCCATGACAGATCCGGGTTCGGCAATCGCGTGACATTGCTGGATGGAGCTCTTTCCCCATTGATCAGTGTGGTCCCGGAGGAAATGGTGGCCAGTGACTGGTAAGTCGGGATCTCTGTATTCCCGGTGACACCATAGCTGGCGCGAAGCTTCAGCGTTTCAAGACCACCAACGTCGGTGAGGAAAGGTTCATTGGAAAGTACCCAACCAACTCCTGCGGAAGGGAAGAAGCCATACTTGTTATTTTCACCGAAACGGGAGGAACCGTCGACGCGGCCTGTCAAAGTCAGCAGGTATTTATCTTTCAACGTGTAGCCAGCCCGTAAGAAGTATGAGTTTAACGCCCACCTGTCGTGATCGGAAGTGGGGGCACTCGGTCTTGCGGCTGCATCGATATTATTATACTTGAAGAAGTTGTCGGTAAATCCTTCAGCATACTGGTAATTCTGATTGTAGTTACGTTCCTGCCAGCTAAGACCAAGGACAGCGTTCACACGATGGTCGCCCTTTTCTTTGTTATAGGAAAGAAACGTCTCCTGCTGCCAATAATTGATGTCCTGGTTTTCTATTTCGGCGACTCCTCCCTGGTTTGCCGAGATGTTGATCAAATCATCAGGACCGTATCGGCGGAAAAGGCGATCATGTTTATCGAACCCGAATTGTGTTTTCAGGTCGAGCCCTTCCATGAGGTGGAAGGTGAGGTAGATGTTTCCGAATAGTTGTGTGCGGCGGCGATTGCGGTCTTCTGTTTCGAGGACATGTACCGGGTTTGCCATTGCTTCGAGGAGATATGGATCAGAAAGCATCTGGCTGTTGCTCCAAGTCCCGTCGGGAAACTTCACGGGGAATATGGGAGGCATCTCAATCATCGTACGCCTTGGCACTTGTCCGCCACCGCCTTCTTCGACTGCGTTCTCTTTCGTTATGTTGACGAGAAGGTTGGCGCCGATGGTAAACCATTTCTTCGGAGTGACATCATAGGCAATTTTCCCGTTCAGACGTTCCAGCCAGCTGTTAACCATGATACCTTCCATGCGCGCATAGTTGAAGAAAGTTCCGAGAGAAGACTTCTCACTTCTGCTTTGGATTGATATCTGGTGGTTGTGCGACACCGCAGTTCTTGTGGCCTCATCCTGCCAGTCTGTATCATAAAGGGGATTGCCGTTTGCGTCGAAGAGCCGTGGATCGTTCTTCGTGAAAAGCGGGTTCTCGTTAGGATTATATTTCGGCGTATTTTCAAATCCCTTCTCAACCACGCTGAGCCACTCCCGGGAATTCATGACGTCCATTTTCTTCCGTAAGGTTCCGATACTTACAAAACCATCGTAGCCTACGACAACGCCTTCAGATTTCGCGCCCCGCTTTGTTGAGATCAGGATTACACCATTTGCACCACGCGCGCCATAGATAGCTGTTGAGGACGCGTCCTTCAATACTTCCATACTTTCTATGTCATATGGATTTAGGAACGCGATGTCTTCCATTACCACACCATCAACGACATAGAGTGGACCTGAAGAAGAATTGATTGTGCCCATTCCGCGGATTACAACGCGTGGGCTGGCGGTAGGAGATCCTGAATTCAGAAAGACGTTCACGCCCGCTACGCGTCCCTGTAATCCCTGCAGCGCATTGTTGATCGGTCGTTCGAGAATCTGTTCGCCTGTAACCTGACCAACGGAACCTGTGAGGTCAGACTTCTTTTGAGTTCCGTATCCCACCACAACGACCTCGGAGAGTTCTTTCGCGTCGGTGGTGAGCTGAACATCAATGCGTGTCTGGCCTGCAATAGGCATTTCTTTAGTGACAAATCCGATGAAGCTGAATACAAGAACTGCGTTTGTGTTTGTCGGTTCAATCGAATATGAACCGCTTGCGTCAGTGACTGTACCCAATGTACTTCCTTTGATCACTACGTTTACCCCCGGGAGGGGACTGTTGTTACCATCTGTTACGGTTCCTGTAACGACGGTCTGCTGCACTTTTTCCGCAATGACAGCTTTCGCGTGCGCCAGAGTTATTTGCATGGCAAAAGCCAGCAGCATAATTCCGGCAAAGCGTCTGGGCCGCGAATGGTTCGGGCCTGTCCGACTACGGTAGAGAGGATCCTTCATAGTTTGGATTGTTTAGGTGAATAAAAAACCGATGAAGTCTTCCGTTGTAGGTTGGGGGGTACGAGATCCCGACAGTGAAATCATCAGGGACCGAATGATTACGTCGATAAATGTTGCCGGAAATTTCAGGGTAAAAGAATGCCCCATAATTCCATGCAGTAATTAAGTTTAATATAATTACACTTTCAACACAACCCACCTGATACGCGTCATTATTTTTTTGGTGGCCTGTCGCCCGCGTGTAGTGTGTCCGTAGTGTCTGACAGAATGGGTGATGGTTCGCGTGATAGGTATCATCATACAATTCACCATGTTGATTGACCCTGGTGTTTTGCTTGGATCAGTAAGCGCTCATAAGATATTGCAGGACCCGAATTCTTCCATCGTAATTAAACTGCATTTATATTAGCCGGAATTCTGACTTGATCAGACTCTACCCTGGCAAGATGAAAACAAGATTGATCACCCGAGAAGGACTGGATAAGCTCAAAGCAGAGCTTGATTATTTATGGCGGGTGGAACGTCCGGAGACGACGCAGAAGGTGGCATGGGCTGCGAGCCTCGGAGATCGTTCCGAGAATGCGGACTATCATTATAACAAAAAGCGTCTGCGTGAAATAGACCGCCGCGTTCTGTACCTGCGGAAGTGTATCGACGACCTGAAGATCGTGGAGTACTCACCCTTCCAGGAAGGTCAGGTACTGTTCGGCGCGTGGGTAGAGGTCGAGAACAATAAAGGCATGCATAAACGATTCCGCATCGTTGGGTATGACGAGATCTTCGACACAAAGGATTACATCTCCATTGATTCGCCCATGGCTCAGGCGCTTCTTAAAAAAGGGGTGGGAGAGGAGGTCGTTGTGAAGACCGGGGCCGGCGAATTTGTATGGAAGATCGTGAAGATTGAGTACCTTAAATAAACTCTGAGATCTTTTCCCGGGAGAAACGAGAGCTCTAAGGCAGTTCTTCAATCACTTCATTTACATGTCGTTACAACTTGATGTTTCAAAATTGCAAGCAATTGAATAATTTCTGACAGTCCGTCTCCAATCGATTGCAATACATTGAGGCGGTTAGCAATCACGTCATGAAACAATTCTTCAACCCCCGCGCATCGTCGCTGATTACCCTTCTCTTATTATTCAGTATAACCCTCACGGCGCAGATTCATCCTTTCAGAGATCCGGCATTAAGTCCGGAAGAAAGGGCGAAAGACCTGATGAGCCGCCTTACCCTCGAAGAAAAGGCAGCTCTCATGTGCGACGTTTCAGATGATATCCCGCGCCTGGGGATCAGGAAATTCAACTGGTGGAGTGAAGCGCTTCACGGCCTTGCTAATAACAGCGAAGTCACTGTTTTCCCCGAACCGATCGGGATGGCAGCGTCGTTTAATGACGAGCTCGTTTATAAGATCTTCAACGCCACGTCTGATGAAGTCCGGGCAAAGTATCATCACGCACTCCGTAATGGTGAGGAGAACCGTCGTTTTCTCAGTCTATCCGTCTGGACACCAAACATTAACATCTTCCGCGATCCTCGTTGGGGCCGCGGACAGGAAACTTATGGAGAAGATCCCTACCTCATGAAACGCATGGGTGTCTCTGTGGTGAAAGGACTTCAGGGACCGGAGGATAGCAAATACAAGAAGCTTCTGGCATGCGCCAAACACTATGCCGTCCATTCAGGTCCTGAGTGGAGCCGTCATGAGCTGAACCTTAATAGCGTAGATCAGCGCGACCTGTGGGAAACCTATCTCCCTGCGTTCAAAGCACTTGTGCAGGAGGCTGATGTACGCCAGGTGATGTGTGCCTATCAGCGTCTGGATGACGAACCATGCTGTGGTAATACAAGACTTCTCCAAAAGATCCTTCGTGATGACTGGGGATTTAAACATTTGGTGGTCTCTGATTGCGGGGCGATCGCCGACTTCTATACAACACACAAAGTTTCTTCCACACCATTCCATGCCTCTGCCAAAGGAGTGCTTGCAGGTACGGATGTAGAGTGCCAATGGGATAATCACAATTACAAGAAACTCCCTGAAGCGGTAAAAATGGGACTGATCACGGAGAAAGAAATTGATGACCGACTGATCCGCGTACTCG
>JAEYXN010000008.1 GCA_023431285.1 Bacteroidota bacterium | reverse complement strand
TGATTATTTTGTTCTCCACGTTCGAATACCTCGATCGGAGAAAGGCAGATTCGAACACGAGCATGGAGGATCTTTTAAATGAAAAAGGAAGGCTTGCCTACAGACAAACCCTCCTTTACACTTAGATGGCTGTTGTCAATGTTAAAAATCGCGTGCCAACGGTAGGCCTGTCAGTCAGCGGTTTGAGGCTGCTTAGAAAGGCGGGCACCGGGAATAGGCCCCAATTTTTCAATGCATAACTGCAATATGTTTATGTCAAACTACATTGAGGTTGAAATACCGAAATTCAATAAGATCCTTGATCGTCTGGGCGATGAGGAAATGGTAGACCTGTCCCGTTTTGATCTGATCGTTCATGCCAAAGGTGGACAAACCAGTGACTTTTACGAATCATTGGAAGCTGATAGTGACGTAGAAGTCCTGAAGAAAGACACTACCAGGTCGCCATGGTTAAAATTGCTCTTGTCGATTCTTCCGACTGAGCGAGGGCTGGTCAGGGTTCTGAATCCGTCCAGACTGAAGTCCCTTTTCTCACAAATGGGCAGCTCCACCATTACAGAGCTATTCTATATTCCTAAAGAATTCAGTAAACAAATCACCAGCCTCGCCTTCAAAGGTGACGAGGGCTTCTTTGACCTTCTCGAACAGCAGAGCGAATACGTGTACATCAAAGCGCAGCTCGACGACTACGTGCAGCACGATTCAGAATTTTATTATGTCTACGATTGCAGAGTTGGAAACGATACCGCTGCCGTCATTCGCACTGTCTTCAAAGGCCTCTAGACCCTTACGCATCAGTCCCTCCGCTGGAAAGCATGTCTTTTCTTCCTATAATTGCATCCCTATTGAGCTATGAGAAACGCAACAGAACAGGAAGAGCGGGAATATCTTGAGAAAGTAAAGGAAGTCCTCTTGCTTGCGTTGAGACGTGAGGACGAACGCGTGCGTCAATACTCTGATGAGCTACGCGAAAGCAAACAATATATATACGAACATCAATCTGGTCTTGACGAAGCTGATCTCGTTGCTGCCGGACAGTCCATCAACCGGATGGCATACACCGGCGAGTCTGCTGTGTTGCGCAAGCGGAAACTTATCAAGTTAGGTGACTCCCCCTACTTCGCGAGAATAGATTTCGATCCGGAAGGAACTGACGACGCTTTCCCCGTTTACATAGGCATCTACTCATTCACAGATGAAGCCAATCGCGTGAACCCGGTCTTTGACTGGCGCGCACCAATCTCATCGATGTTCTATGATTACGAACTTGGAAAAGCTTCCTATACTACTCCTTCAGGAACAATCAACGGAGAAATCCTTCTGAAGCGTCAATACAAGATCCGCGACGGCAAGATGGAGTTCATGATCGAGAATGACATTAACATTCACGACGACCTCCTCCAACGCGAGCTCAGCAAATCCTCCGACGATAAGATGAAGAACATCGTCGCGACAATTCAACGCGACCAGAATGCGGTCATAAGAAATGAGTCAGCCAATGTAATGATCATTCAGGGTGTCGCAGGATCGGGAAAGACCTCCATCGCGTTGCACCGCATCGCATTCCTGCTTTATCGTTTCAGAGACACCATCCGCTCAAAGGATGTGCTGATCATTTCTCCCAACAAAGTTTTTGCGGACTACATCTCCAACGTCCTTCCAGAGTTGGGTGAAGAGCATATCCCTGAGCTCGTAATAGAGGAGCTTGCCAGCGAAGTTCTTGAGCACAAAATAAAGTTTCAGACTTTCTTTGGCCAGGTATCCCAACTCCTGGAGTCCCCGGACCCTGCATACATAGAACGAATCAAATTCAAATCTACTTTTGAATTCCTGGGTAAGCTGAATCAGTACATGATCCATGTGGAGAACAACTTCTTCGTACCTGAAGAATTACGTATAGGCAAGACCGTTGTACCTTATCCTTTCATCCATGATCGTTTCAGGGCATACCACCGGATTCCGCTGCTGAAGAGATTCCATGAAGTGGTTAAAGACATCCAAAATTATGTGCGTGACCAAACCGGAAGAAAACTTCAAGGAGGGGAGAAAGCAAAGATCTGGGAGGCGGCTCCAAGAATGATCAAACGCAGCACGGTAATGGACTTCTACCGTCACTTCTTCGAATGGATCAAACGCCCTGACCTGTTGAAAATGCGGGGCGAAGAGCTTGAATACTCCGATGTCTTTCCCTTCATCTATTTTAAAATCCGGCTGGAGGGAGTTTCTGCGTACGACCACGTGAAGCATCTGCTGATTGATGAAATGCAGGACTACACTCCTGTTCAGTATGCTGTTCTTTCCCGCTTATTCAAATGTAAAAAGACTGTTCTTGGTGACGTAAGCCAGACAGTGAATCCATATAGCGGCTCCTCTGCAGAGACTATCCACCAGGTCTTCCCTCAAGGCGAAACAGTGAAGCTCATGCGGAGTTATCGCTCTACCTGGGAAATCACACAATTCAGCCAGAGAGTCGCCGAGAGCCCGGGGATCATCCCTATGGAAAGACACGGCTCCGAGCCGGAAGTGAAACAATGTGCGGACAATGATGAAGAGCTCGCACAGGTGTCGGAATGGGTACAGCGATTCAGGAACTCCGGCCATGTGTCACTGGGAATAATCTGCAAAACTCTTGAGCAGGCTCAGCATGTTCACTCGCAGCTCCGGATTCAGAATGGGTTTCTTCTCACAGAAGAAAGCACATCATTCAAGGAAGGAATCATTATCACCACGGCACACCTTGCCAAAGGCCTGGAATTCGATGAAGTGATCGTACCGTTTGTTTCGTCCAGGAATTATCATAATGAAGTAGACCAGCGCATGCTTTACATCGCCTGCACCCGGGCAATGCACGTCTTATCACTTACATTCTCCAAGGAAATCAGCCCTTTTATCTCCCGCAGGCCCGCCTGAACGGCCGTGACAATTTGTTACAATTGATTACTGAAGCATGACATCTATTCGTCGGCTTCGGCGTTTTCTCAACAGTACTCAGGTCAAAAAAGAAAACGAACTCATATGAAAACTAAAGCTATCACCCTCATCGTCGGCGTCGTTGTTATGTTCGCCGCCGCCATCAGCGCAACGGCCCAGGCCACCATCACATCACCTGTGAAAATTCTTCGCACACCACACGAAGGTGTATTGAAACTCCTTTTCACCAGAACAACATCAGATCCCGTAAACATCACCTTCAGCACGAGAGACGGAGAAGTTGCCCGCGACCGCGTGACAGGTGAATTCCCTAAAGGATTTCAGAAAAAGTATAATGTGAACAGAATAGCGGATGCCCCTTTCTGGATTCGCATTGAATCCTCCGAAATGTCTGAGATCTATAAGGTAAAGCTTTCAGCAGATAGAAAATATTTCACATATCATCTCGAACGTGCCACCTACGTACACCAGGCTGTCGCGCAACGATAGATATCAAAATCCTCATTTGGTTTGGTTTATTAATTGGAAGAAGCCCGGGTGCAGTCGGCATCCGGGCCTTCTCTTTTACTCATCATCGTCCTGAGCATTACTCGTAAAAAGACATTTGATAATTCCACAATTTAATTACATTGGATGTGTATACCAGACCTACACTCCATGAAAAGACGAGACTTCATTAACAAGACGGGCCTGACCCTCGCAGGCGGCGCAATCTTTGCTCCCGGAATAGCCGGTTCTATTCGCAGCATCTCAAAAAATGACAAGGTGAACATCGGTGTGATCGGCTGCAAAGGAATGGGCTGGTCAAATGTCCACTCCCTCCTGAAAATGCAGGATGTTGACCTTGTTGGAATTTGTGATGTGGATCAAAACGTCATCACCAGCAGACTCGCAGACTACGCGAAGCTGCGCACCAACAAACCAAAAACCTATGGCGACTACCGCGAGCTCCTTGCAAACAAGGACATCGATGCCGTAGTAATCGGAACGCCCGACCACTGGCATTGCAAAATGATGGTTGACGCTGTGAAGGCCGGAAAGCATGTATATGTAGAAAAACCCGTTGCAAACTCTATTGAAGAGTGTAACATCATGGTTGCTGCTCAGGAAAAAACGGGTAAGATCGTTCAGGCCGGACAGTGGCAACGCAGCGGACCTCACTATCGGAAAGCTATCGAAATGGTTCGATCCGGGGTACTCGGAAAGATCAGGCTGGTGAAAGTGTGGGCTTACCAGGGCTGGATGAAACCTGTGATCGTAGTGCCGGACTCACCACCCCCAAAAGGTGTGGACTATGACTCATGGCTTGGCCCCGCGCCGAAGAGACCTTTCAATGAAAACAGATTCCACTTTAACTTCAGATGGTTCTGGGATTACGCCGGCGGACTCATGACTGACTGGGGCGTCCACGAAATAGATATTGCCCTCTACGCAATGGAAGCAACGGCACCTGTAAGCGTCACCGCGAGCGGAGGCAAGCTTGCTTATCCTGATGATGCCTCTGAAACACCGGACACTTTACAGGCGATGTATCAGTACGAAAAATTCAATATGCTTTGGGAACACGCTACTGGTATCGACATCGGTCCATATAACCGCAGGGAAGGAATCGCTTTCATCGGGAACAACGGAACATTGGTGGTGGACCGCGCAGGATATGAAGTCTATCCTGAAAGAGAAGCCGATGGATATTCAAAATGGGGCAAACCAAAGATGGAACCTGTTGAAGCTTTTGTAAAACCTGACGAACTGAATTACCTGGATCTGCACACTGTCAACTTCGTTGAAGCAATCCGGAAAAATGATCAGTCACATCTCAACACTCCGATCAAGTCAGGAAGTGTTGCCGCCATCAATGCTCAAATGGGAAACATCTCTTATCGCACCGGTTCAAAAGTTGTATGGGACGCTGCAAAAGGAAAGTTCAAAGACAATCCTGCAGCTGATAAAATGATCTCACCCGTTTATCACAACGGATACAAAATACCGACTGTATAGAATCTTATTCAAACCAAACCTCCTCCGGGCCATCACTTCAATGATGGCCCGGACTTTTTCTACAGTTTCTAAACTTTTCACACATAGAAGCATCACTTTGCTTCTGAAAAATTCCTCAGCAACGTAATAGCTATCCGCAAAATCAATTAAGTATCGGGCGCCGTTACTCCACAGAACCCATGCAACTTATGGGCATGATCAACCATTCATCCGTGATTTGGCGCCGCCTCAGGCTGTTGGCATGAGATTCATACCTGGTAGCGAAAAAGAAACTAACTATTATGAAAGCAAATTGGATAACTATAGTCGCCTGTGGAGCACTTTTATCAGTGTCTGCAGCATGCGAAAATAATGCAAACCGGTCTTCAGCGACTGAAGACGACAGAATGGAGCAATCTGATTCAACGTATATGGAAAATCAGGAGTATATGGAAGGCGACGTTAACAACGGACAGCCTGGTACTGATGAAGAAGGAGGAAATGTTAATGAAACGCAAAACTCTATCGAGAGCGGTTATGGAAGTGGAAACGGAACAGAACTGGATCCGCGTCGTTCAGGAACAACATCTGGTGACGGCACTACAGAAGATTCCGATCAGAATTAACACAGTGTGATTGTGAAAAGAAAGGTCCGTATTCCGGGCCTTTCTTTATTTACAACAACTTATCGTTTGGTGATCTTCACCCAATCAACCATAAACTTTGCATCACCCTGTTTGATAAGATCCACAGTCGATGACGGCAACCCGTAGTAAGGTTCCTTCACGCCATTTGTCTTCCCCGGATATGCGCCACCAAGTGCAAAGTTCAGAATCAGATACTTTGGATTATCGAAAGCCCACCTTCCATAGTTCTCCACCATAGGACGTGTAGCCCTGTAGATAAGCTCACCATCAATCCGGAACAACAACGCGTCTTCGGTCCAGTCGACGGAATACACATGCCATTGCGTAGCATCGGTCCCTTTTCTGAAGAAGTACTTATTCACCAGTGGCGTGTCTCCTGAATAGCCCGGGCCATGAAGAGCAACACCTGTCCAATCTCCTTCGCCTACATATTCCATAATATCGATCTCTCCTGTGTCAGGCCAGTCACCGTTCCCCAGCGCCCAGAACGCGGGCCACAAACCCGATGCATCATTCATCTTGGTTCGCGCAGCAGCAGTACCGTATGTGAATTCAACCTTCTCGCTGGTATCAATACGCCCAGAGAGAAAATCAAAAGTCTTTCCATTGAAAGAAATCGCATTCTTTCTGAATACCGGCCTGATAACCAACGCCCCGTTCTTTGCTCCCTCTGCATTCCCTTTGATGAATGTGATCACCAATGAAGAATCAACATAGGCTTGTTGCTCATCGTTGACATGAAATCCTGGGCCGATCACATTCCACTTCGACCGGTCGAGAGTACCTGTGGAAAAATCTTCAAAAAAGACCACCTCTGCCTTCTTGCCTTGGGCGTGGACAGTAACAGAAAGCAGGAACACAACCGCCGGGAATAATATAATGTTCTTCATAATTCGTGAAGATAACCCCAAGCCCACATCCGAAAAAGTAAAATACCCGGATCGGCTCTCCAGTACTTCCGCTGGTCCGATTTTACTGGTAATCCCGTAGTGCCATGTTATCTTTGAATACAAAAGACTCCCACATGAACGTTTTCGTTTACACAGATCTTCCCGGACACTTGCAATCCCGACTCAGGAAGGAACTTGCCGGTCATAACGTTTCATTCAGAAAAGATGACGCGACGCCACCGGCTTCCTTTAAGGATGCAGAGTTTCTCCTGGGGAATCCGCCTTCAAAATGGATTGAGGACGCTAAGAAGCTTACCTACTGGCAACTTGATTCGGCGGGGTTTGATCAATACTCAAAGCTCTCGGTCTCATTTCCAGTTTCGAACATGGGAGACTTCTTTGCTGTGAAATGTGCAGAGACGATTGTCGGAGGGATTCTCGCATTCTATAGAAGCATTCATGAGCTCGTACGTTTGCAGACAAAATCAAAATGGGTTGGCAAACCGATCAGGTATCAGATGGATCTCCTCACAGGTAAAAAGGTTATCATCGCCGGCGCCGGAACCATCGGTATGGCTATCCGAAAAATACTGAGCGGGTTCGACTGCGAGATCGAAATGACGGCTCGTAAGAATCCGGAAGCCACGATCCATTCTAAGGAGGAGTTGCTGCGTTGTCTCCCGGAGACTGACCTATTGATAAACACACTGCCCGGCTCTGCCCGCCATTTCATCGATGAGGCATGTTTCAAAGCAATGAAAAAAGGATCGCTCTACGCCAGTGTGGGACGTGGCAGCACTACAGATGAGACGGCCCTCATCGACGCGCTAAGATCAGCAAAGCTTGCAGGCGCTGTCCTTGACGTTACTGAGAAGGAGCCTCTCCCGGAAGACAGCCCTCTTTGGAAAATGGAAAATGTCATTCTCACTCAGCATACTGCAGGAGGATACAAGTATGAAGACGACGGGAAAGTGGACTTGTTTATCAAGAATCTGAATCGGATACAACGCGGTGATGAAGCACTCCATCGGGTAAAACTTGGAGATGCAGGTTAACGCGGAAGACTCATTAAAAAACAAGAAGTGCTCCCGTTTAGAGGAGCACTTCTTTATGCCAACTATATCAGAAAAACTACTATTCCTTATCTTTTGATTTCTCATCTACCTTGTTTCCCTGCGCGTCAAACTTCACCACTTTGGTTTCGCTTCCGCTAGTCAGTTCTACAGCGTAGAAAGTCTGTCCTTCTTTTTCCTTCTTGTAAGCATTACCTACAGTCCATGCAGAGTAATCCGCGCTCTTAAGCTGGTCCTGAACGATTGCAGGAAGTTCAGCAACGGCGATTTGTTGTTTGTCATCCTGAGCGTCGGTTTGTACAGTTGTACTTCCGGCAGCCTGGTTAACTGAAGTTGAATCCTGTGCATTCACGGCTACTGCAGATCCTGCTACGAAGCCTAATACGATCAATAATTTTTTCATAGAATAAATGTTTTAAAGTTGTTTTACCGTGCGCACATCATAGAAGGATTGTGCCAAACACCCAGCAGGACGCTTTTTCTACGATTATTGGACGTATGCAGCGATTTTCCTTCTTCATACCTCTGATAAAATTAAAGTCGTTTGTTGCTTTCTTCCACAGTTGACGGCAAACATTGCCCATGATGCATCAATTTTCAGGAGCAGGCAGCCAACGCTTGCGCTATCCGCCGGCACTGGTATATGAATGGTATGATATAATACCAAACTCTTCGTATGAAAACATCTATACTTATCTCGACCGTGGCATTCTGCGCCGCGCTGATTGCGCTTAGTGGCTGCTCATCCAGCTTATCTTATCAGGAAGCAATGAACAAGAACAGGAAATCACTCGAAAGCATGGAGCGTCTGGAGGATGCTAACTTTCTGGTGGAAGCAAGGAGCTTCAATCTATTGGAGAAAAAAGTCAACGAACTAGCCCAGGAGAAAGGCTACAGTGCAGATCTTGTTCGCTATTCAAAAAGCGAGTTTGAAGAACAGTCGAAACTTGAAAAGGCACTTCTGAAAGTAGCGCGGAAAGAAAAGATCAGAGTCCCTGGTGAAATGAAGACTGAGCACGAACGCCTGTACCAGGACTTGGTCAGCTCGGCCCGCTCTGAGTTTGATGACCGGTATGTTGATATCCTTGAAAGAGTTAACGCGGAACATGCAAACCTCTTCGCAGAGCAGGCCTCTGAAGCCCATGATACAGAGATCCGGGCGTTCGCCGCACGCGAGCTGGGAATGCTTCGCGCCAATAAGGACGATCTCGCGAAGATGGAAGACCAACTAATGCGAACCCACCGGTAAATAATCATCCGGCAGAGAGGGCTTTCAATCGGTTTCAATCAGTGATCGGACAAAAATATATGGCTGAATGATAGCCCATTGGCATAATTTCATTTGACCGTTTGAAACTATGGAAGTAAACAGCTATTTTGAACGCTGCCCTCTCTACCGGCTAAACATTCGATGCCTAACCTATGAGTTTTCGTGAAATCCTGGATCTTTTCCGGAGTGGAAAGACCACAGCTAAAAGTCACATCAAAAACCTTATTGAAATCGCTTCGGCAGACGGAAGGTACGCTAAAGAAGAGGACGAGCTTCTTATCGCAATCGCTGCACGCAATGGGATCTCCCGGAAGCGCATAGAAGAAATCCGCTCTAACCCGCAACCCACCGCCTTCGAACTTCCCAAACAAGAGCGCGAACGTTTTGAACAACTATTCGATCTTGTTCACATGATGATCGTCGACAAGGAAATTCACCCTGAAGAGGCACGCCTCTGTGAATTGTTCGCGAGCCGTTTCGAGTATCCCAAACCCGCCATCAAAGGAATCATTGATACCATCCGCCATAACATCGGCAATGGTAACGACGCTGCGAAAACACATGAACGCGTCGTCTACTTCATCAAGTTTAATCAGATGGTGTGATCAGATTATTGATCGCAAAATCATTATTCTGACTTCAACGTATCCACCGGGTTAGTCCTTGCCGCTCTCAGCGACTGACTTAGCACGGTTAAGCCCGCAATTGACAAGGCGACTACTGCAGCAGTAAGAAACACGTAGATGCTGAAATCAGTACGATAGGCAAACCCCTGAAGCCATTTCTCTACGGCGAAATATCCCAACGGTATGCCTATAGCAATTCCGGCGGCTACCAGTAAAAGATAATCTTTCGACAGCAGCGCCACTATCCCTCTCACCGGCGCCCCTAATACTTTGCGAATGCCAATCTCTTTCAACCGCTGCTCCGCGGTATATGCTGCCAGTGCGTACAGCCCAAGCGATGCAATGAAAATCGCCATCGCGGAAAAGATCAGCACCAGATTCGAAAGCCTCGTTTCTGAATCGTAAAGACTGGCAATTTTCTCATCCAGAAATGTAAACTCAAACGCCGATGAAATCACGGTTTTGAATTCTTCTTCCAGTTGAGTCACTGCCCGTGAAAGCTCTGCCGCTTCTACATTGACCAACAAGTATGTATTGCGTTCTGTGGGAGCATTGTGAAAACAGTATGGACCAATCTTCTGATGAACTGAAGCAGCGTGAAAATCCTCCGCCACACCAACGACCTCACATTGAGGGTCAAGCCCCTGGATATATATCTTCCTTCCGACAGCTTCTTCCGGGGAGAATCCCAGATAGTCCGCAGTAGCTTTATTGATCACCACCTGAACCGTTGTGTCTTCATCATGCTTTGTTTCAGGAAGCGTTTTCCCCGCGATCAAACGAATATTAAGCACATCAAGAATCTCGTGCGTCGACCTCGTCGTCATGATCGATGCTCCCTTTCCTTCAATGCCTTCCCGCATCAATGTACGGGAGCTCGTTGATACGCCCGGATAAGACTGACTGTAACTTACCGAACGCACCGCACTCATTCCTTCATACTTCTTCTTCAGCGCGCTGACCTCTGCGCCACCTTTGGCTGCAGATACCATTACAGCAACTACCTGCTGCGGAGTATAACCAAGCTTTTTATCACGGATAAAATTCATCTGGCGCGAAAACATGATCGTCGCCACGATGAGCACTATACATGTGGTGAATTGAAAAACCACTAACCCTCTTCGGATCGATGCCTGCCCCCGTGACGATGCTGTCTTTAACAACACCGCCTTAGGAGAAAACGACGAGAGATACCACGCAGGGTATACACCTGCAATAACAGAAAGGGAGATCCAGATAAGAAAACAGCCCGCAATGAACCAAGGCTCAGTGAACACATTCGTATCGAAGACCTTGCCTGTAAGAATATTGAAGAAGGGTAATAGCAGACTGAACAATGCTATGCTCAGCAGAAGAGATAATGCAACAAAGAACGCGGCTTCGAAATAAAACTTCACACTCAGCTGACCAAACGTTGCGCCCAGTGTCTTCGAAATACCGACTTCCTTATTTCTTTTCTGAGATTGCGCCGTCGCAAGGTTCATGTAGTTAATCGCAGCTATGAGTAGTACAACCAATGCCAACGCAATAAGGATCTTTACCTGCTGGAGATCGCCATAAGATTTTCCATCAGACTCTGAGGTAAGTTCATTGGAATGAAGACGAATGTCAAGCATCGGCTGAAGGATCGCCTTAAACCAGACTTCCTCTCCGGAAAGGGCTTCCCCTATCTTTTGTTCAACACGGACAGGATCCGCATCCGGATGCAAAAGAAAATAGGTATCGAAGCTGGCATTCCCCCAGTTCAGATTCTCCTCATCAGAAAATCGATGAGATGAAAACGAAGCAATAAGCTCACACTGCAGAAAAGAGTTGGAGGGAAAATCTTTGTACACCCCTGTCACATCGAATGTGTACCGGTTGTCCACACTGATCGTTTTTCCAACAGGGTTTGAATCCCCAAAATACTTTCTCGCCGAACGCTCACTAAGAATAACCGCATTAGGCCGGTCCAGAGACTTCTCGCGGTTCCCCTTTACAAACTCGATGGTAAAAATATCCAGTGCCTCAGGGTCCGCGAAAAACAGGTTGCGCTCGGAGAACTTTTCTGCGTCGGTCGACACGAAAGCAATATCCCCATAGTTATGGTGAAATACCCGCGCTGCCTTTTCG
>JAEYXN010000248.1 GCA_023431285.1 Bacteroidota bacterium | reverse complement strand
CCGGGACAAGCATGCTCTTGCCATCGCCGAAGTCGAGTACATCCTGATCGCCACCAAATAATACCGTTGTGTTTTCAATGTTAGTCCAGACCTGAATCTTTATAATCACCGTACGCGGAGTACCTGGTTTATGGATCACCCTGATCTGACCCGCGCGAAGGTGAGTTGCAAAAAGCTGATTCACAGACGCGAAGAAAAGTACCAGGAAAAGAAGCATGGCGCGACCAAAAATCGCGGACTGTAAGACGAACAACTCTTTCAGTGAATTTTGACTGACCTGCACCTGAATGATTTTGTTTATGATACTTGAAGATATAAAATCCTGTTCCTGTGGCTCAAGTTTCTGTGAATAAAACGCCTAGATAGCGGAAAATATTTACATAAAGTAAAAAATTTGTGTCTATAATCCGGCTCTGGACCAACCCAAAAACGTGTAACCAGCCCACTATAAGCGTCGTTGGAGACATTAATTTTCTGACACAGAAATCCGACCCCTCGTTGGAAAGCCGCACGAGGCGGGCTGATTCAAGGAAAAGAAATATATTCACGTCCCTAACCCTAAGGATTAATGGATTCACAAGTTAAGGCCTTGAAGAAGGCGCTTCGCGAAAGGCGTGCGGAACTTCAGGCACTGATCGACCAGATGAAGTCTGATCAACTACAAAACAGTAGCGTTTTCCACCATCTCGAAACTGAACTCTCCAACATCAGCCAGAAGCTGGAGGAGAATACCTCTCAGAAAAAATAGTCCCCTTTCTTTTCCTCTCTGGTGATCATCCTTACTTTGCGCGGTACAAAAGTATTTTTATGCGTATAGTAGGAGAAATTCCCCATCAAGATTGTAAGATCACTCTCCTCTCCTGGAATAACCGATACCTCATCAAGGTTGAGCAAGGCTTTCTGGAGCAGACCTTCAAGATAGATCAATTCGATCTTGCCGGAGACGAGGATCTCCGCCGACTGATCGATGACCAATTTATAAAGGAATGCCTCGATCGCTTCATGGAAATGAATAGTTCAATGCGGGCCGCGATGGTCCGGGCGGATTCCATCTGAAATGCGATTCATCGATTTTATGCGAAATCAAACTGATGGATTTTGTATTATTTTGCAGGTCTGATGGAAGTCGTAGAAAAGAAGAATAAGAATAAGAAGTACAAACCGATTCTGGATTCTATTCCGGAATGGCCTGTATATCAGCTTAGTAAGAATAGGAAGGAATTTATAGAGGAAGTTGCGCAACGCACCTTCAGGAGAGTTAAGGAAGTTCGTCCTACCATAAAGCAGCTCACTGATGAGCTTGAGTCTACCGTATACCGCGAGCAGCAGCGAATGAAACGCAATCGCTGGAGGGTTGACCCTCCGGATGAAGCGCAGTTCTGGAGTACCATCAAAGAAGAGCTCGTATCATTATCTGGCAAAAGCGCCGAGGAGACGCAAAAGAAAGCCGATGATATTCTATATCGGATCGCGATGCGTTATGCCAATGAGATTGCAGGAAACTTCAAAGCAAATTCATATCGTGTAACACGTGAGATTGTCAAGTTTTGGTTTGCGCGACTCCTCAATGGCGCGCGGGTCAAAAAGTTCGGAGCTTTCTTTCGGAATCGTTACACCCTCAGAGATAAGATTCATATTGTTGGAAAGGTGAAACAGTTGCGGCATCTCGCCACTAAGGGGACCGTTGTAATGGTACCGACGCACTTCAGCAACCTGGACTCTATTCTCATTGGATGGATCATCCATTCTCTTGGGCTACCCGCATTCATCTATGGCGCGGGTTTGAACCTCTTCAACATTAAGATCTTCGCGTATTTCATGAACAGCCTTGGTGCTTACAAGGTGGACCGGCGGAAGAAGAACCTGCCCTACCTGGAAGCGCTCAAACTGTATTCAACGCTGGCCATTCAAAAGGGCGCTCATAGTATTTTCTTTCCGGGCGGGACGCGCTCACGTTCCGGTATGCTCGAAAAACAGTTGAAGCTTGGCCTTCTCAGCTCAACCATTGAAGCACAGCGAAATCTCTTTCTTGAAGCCGCACCAGGAGAGGAAGTACGAAAGATTTTTGTTGTTCCAGTATCTCTGAATTATCACTTCGTACTGGAAGCGCCTGACCTTATCGACGATTATCTCTCTGTAAAAGGCCAGGATAAATATCTTCCGGAGCAAGACAAGTACGGAAGCTGGCAATTACTTCAGTTCCTGTTCAAATTCTTTACGAAAGGTTCGAACATTTCCGTTTCAATTGGTCCGGCGCTGGATGTATTAGGAAATTATGTCGATGCTGAGGGTAACAGCCTTGATTCCGCTGGCCGCGTCATTGAGCCGAAAGACTACTTCGTCAGCCATGGCGAGATTACGATCGATAAACAACGAGAGGATGAATATACGCGGATGCTCAGCCAGAAAATTGTGCACGAGTACCATCGTATCAACAGAGTTTTCGCCAGCCATCTCGTAGCATTTGTAGCCTTTGAGATGTTTCAGAAACAACACCCAAAGCTTGATCTTTTTGGATTGTTACGGTTGCCGGAGGAAGATCAGGTCATTCCATACGAAGAGTTCCGCGAAACATGTAAGCGTGTTCGCAAGCAGATCTATAAATTGAAAGAAGAAGGCAAAGTGAACCACGCCACCCACCTGAAGGGAAAGATCGATCTGGTTATCCGTCACGGATTAGAGAACGTTGGTATCTTCCACCTGAAGCGTCCTCTGTTATTGAACAAGGAAGGCAATGTGATCACGAAGGATTTCAACACGCTTTATTATTATCACAACCGGTTAACAGGGTATGACCTTGAAAAGTTTATCTGATGATAAACCGATCGGAGTGATCGGAGCTGGTAATTTTGGGAGTGTTGTGGCGAACCTTCTCGCACAGCATCGCAATGTCCTGTTATATGCGCGTGATCCTAAAGTGATTTCACGCATCAACGAGACACGCCAGAACAGGGGACACAAGATGCATCAGCGTGTCACTCCCACCAATGATCTGGGAGAAATCGCTTCAGAATGCGATGTGATCTTTCCGATCGTGCCATCGCAGCACTTCAGGCAGATGATGCGTCAGCTGTCGCCGTATCTTCATCCTTATCATATATTGATTCACGGCACTAAAGGATTCGATCTCGTGCTTCCGGAAGGAAAAACATTGGAGAATGTCGACGTCCTCGATCGCAGCCAGGTGAAGACCATGAGTGAAGTTATCCGCGAGGAAAGTGTCGTGATTCGTATGGGGTGTCTGGCAGGTCCTAATCTTTCAAAAGAACTGGCTCTTGAACAACCTGGCGCAACTGTGATTGCAAGCCATTTCAACGAAGTCATTAACCTTGGAAAGCGACTGCTCAGGAACAACTACTTTCAGGTGTATGGTAACAATGACCTTGTTGGTGTCGAACTCGCAGGTGTCCTGAAGAATATCATCGCGATTGCCGCAGGTGCGCTCAGCGGTCTGGGTTACGGCGAGAATGCAAAAGGACTGCTTATCAGTCGCGGCATGGTGGAGATGGTTTATCTCGGTCGGGCCCTGGGCGGGAATGTCACCGCTTTCCTTGGTGTCGCGGGGATTGGCGACCTTGTGACTACCTGCAACAGCTCATTGAGCAGAAACTTTACAGTAGGCTATCGTCTGGCAAAAGGAGAAACATTATCTGACATTCTTAGCAGCACCGACGAAATCGCAGAGGGAGTACATACTATCCGCATCGCCAAGAAGTGTGCAGACTATTACAAAGTGAAGGCTCCCATAACCAATACGTTGTATCAGGTCCTATTCCGGGATCTTACCGTGCCCCAGGCACTCCGTTATCTGATGAGGTATCCGCTGAATGTGGATATTGACTTCCTATAGAGCGCTGCAGGTTGGGCTTTTCTACGAATTAATTCAGTAAGATTTCGCGAACGTTATCCTTAATCTTTCCTGCAAGTTCATCCGTAGGAAGATCATTCACATCACGACCAAAAGGATCTTCGATTTCTTCTGCAATCAATTCGACACTTAAGAGCACAAAAGAAACCAGTAAGACCGTTGGGATAGTGAAGTATCCGAAAGTTGGGATAAATCCGAAAGGCAATGTAATGATGTATATGAAGATAAATTTCTTGATATACATCGTATATGAATAAGGAATAGGTGTGTTTCGAATCCGTTCGCAGGCGCCCATTAAGTCGATAAGCTCTTTCAGTTCCTTATCAAGGTTGATAATGTGATCGCCGGTAAGAACATTCTTACGATAAAGCTGATCTACCTTTTCGTACATCATTGCGACCAGACGGTTTGGGCGATGAACATATTTCCGAAGGTCGGACTCGAAATTCTCGGCAATCGGGTCCAGTTCTGAAAACTGCACACCTTTCCGCAGACTCTCTTTTGTGGCGTAGATAAAATTCGGAATCATTTTCGCAAACCAGTCGCGCTCATCGTGATCCCCTTTTGGCAGGTAGGCGTTTATCTTCATCGCAAGATTCCGCGTACTGTTCACGAAACCTCCCCAAAGTCTCCTTCCCTCCCACCAACGATCGTATGCGCTGTTCGTACGGAAGACGAGAAACAAACCGAGTACAATACCAAGAAGACTGTGCACCGTTGTAGAACCCGGAAATTGTTTAGGATCAAGTTCCAGTACATGCAGCACACCTATGCAGATCACGGTTGAAAAGGCGGCCATAAAACCCAGGGCGGGCCAAAGGGTCTTCAGCACATGCTTACTATAAGAATGAAAGATAAGCGTGAACCAGGTTTTCGGGTTGTACTTGACCATGCCAACAGATTAGGCCGCTAATAAATGCGAAGAGGCGCTGATTTGCAATCATCCTATCCGAAAGCGTCAGAAATAATAGTTACCAGATGAGCGAAACTTGGAAATGAGTTATTCCGTATGTAATATTGTTATGATATCATTTTAATATCATACAAGAAGAAGTTATTCCTTAACCATAAATAAAATCGATATGAGCACCTCCGCCAAAAATCCCGTGTCACCGCCCGTGATCCACGAAAAACCGTTCGAGCCGTTTTCGGGTTACCTGATGGCTTTTGTTGCTGTTTTCGTCCTCGTTATAGGCATCCTGGTAACAGCAGCCACCAACCAGGGAGGAGTTCTCGCGGTCTTCGTCACTGCCTTCGTATTCCTTATGCCCGGATTCTTCTTCCTGACGCCAAATACTGCGATGGTTCTGGTATTGTTTGGGGACTATCAGGGCACGATCAAGGCGAATGGATTCTTTTGGGTAAACCCTTTCTTCTCGAAGAAAAAAATTTCTTTGCGAGCAAGGAATTTTGATAGTGAGAAAATCAAAGTGAATGACAAAGTTGGAAACCCGATCCAGATTGGTGTTATCCTCGTGTGGCAGGTACGCGACACATTCAAGGCATCGTTTGAGGTGGATGATTACGAAAACTTCGTGCGGATTCAAAGCGACGCCGCAGTTCGGAAACTTGCAGGGATGTATTCTTATGACAATTTTGATACTGAGCATGAAGTGACTTTGCGTTCGGGTCACGATGAAGTAAACTCCGCACTCGAGGAAAATCTCAAGAATCGTCTCGACATCGCGGGTATTCATGTAATTGAGGCGCGAATAGGATATCTTGCCTACGCACCGGAAATTGCGAGTGCAATGCTCCGGCGTCAGCAAGCTACCGCTGTCGTGTCGGCTCGCTTTAAGATTGTAGAGGGGGCAGTCAGTATGGTGCAAATGGCCCTTGATGAATTGTCGCGCCAGAAGATTGTCGACCTCGATGAGGAGAGGAAAGCGGCGATGGTGAGCAACCTGATGGTGGTGCTCTGCTCAGACAAAGATGTTAGCCCTGTCGTTAACGCCGGAACACTGAATCATTGATAACTACCATCGTTAAGAGACCTGTTTGAAAGGGAAGCCAATGGCAGAAAAGAAACCATTTGTTTTGCGTCTGGATCCTGAATTACTAAAAGCAGTCGAAAAATGGGCTGCTGACGAGTTCCGCAGCACCAATGGTCAAATGGAATGGATCATCAGCCGCGCACTGAAAGACGCAGGACGATTGAAAACAAAAGGAAAATCCGAGTAGATTTGTTGGACTGACCATCTTCATACGATAACAGATTTATGAGAAACTCCTGCTTATTGCTTTTCGTTTTATTGGCTTCCCTTTCCGGCTATGCACAGGATTTTGCAGTCACGCATCGCGGAGATACCCTCAATGGCGAAATCAGGATCCTGAATTTCGGCAGTGACCGCAAGATCCAGATTAACTCTAAAGACAAAAAGAAGACAATCCTTCCGATCACGCAAGTGAAAAATCTTACCATCGATAGTGAACTTTATCGACCAGTGAAAGGACCACAGGGCTACGCGTTCATGAAGATCAGGAAGGACGGCTACCTTTCGTTGTACGCTTTTCAACTTCCCAATCAGACCACTTTCGACGGAATGCTCATTGGAAAAAAGGACGGAACATTTCTTGAAGTACCGAACCTGGGGTTTAAAAAAGCAATGACCAATTTTCTTTCTGAGTGTGAATCAACAGCTACAAAAATTGAGAATGGTACACTAACTAAGAAAGACATCGAAGCGATCATAGACGATTTCAATGCCTGCATCGACGCACGGAGCCGTACCCAGCAAGTTGCAGCAGTACAACCCGAAATAAAGGCACCGGTGGAAACGCCTCACTCAGCAGCTAACTCGACAGCCTGGCAAACACTTGTAGATAAAGTTCAGGCTCTTCCCGACTTCGAAGGAAAAAGCGACGTAGAAGACATGCTTGCTGAGATAAAGAACAAGGTGAGCCGTAGCGAAAGAATCCCCAATTTTCTTTTGGAAGGTGTGAAAAGTTCACTCAAAGACAAAGGTGTAGATGAGGAATTGAAAGCAGCGCTGGCAAGTATCAAGTGATTCATCCAGACGTGAGTTCATCAATCATCCACGCTCTTTCCGGATTATGAAAAATCAAGCCGTCCTTTACCTGTAACGGGGACTCAAAATTATCTTCATAGATCCCGCCGGTTCCCAGACCCTGAGGAATTGTAACAGGGTATTTCGCCGTGAATTGGCAAATTGCATTCAGCCCGATCCCAGATTCCAAGGCAGAAGTCACCCACCAGCCAATATTGTTCTCGCCAGCGATACTGATCCATTCATCACAAGATGCGAGTCCACCAAGAAGAGTAGGTTTGAGTATGATGTAATGCGGCTTGATCGTCTGAAGCAACTTTGTTCTCTCTCGGCGTGAATGCTTGCCGATAAGTTCTTCGTCTAATGCAACCGGAATTGGCGATTTACGGCAAAGCTCCTCCATCTCCGGAAGTCCCGGCTTGATAGGTTGTTCAATAGACTGTACGTTGTATCTGGCCAGCTCTTTGAGTTTATAAAGCGCTTCATCAATCTTGAATGCTCCATTGGCATCAAGTCTGATCTCAATGTCAAGTTTGTAATAACGTTTCCTCAAATATTCAAGCACGTGACACTCGCGCTCAAAATCCAATCCACCCACTTTGAGCTTGACACAACGAAATCCTATCGAGATCTTTTCATTGATCTGGTTCATCATGAAATCCAGATCTCCCATCCATATTAGACCATTGATAGGAATAGGTTCCCCCCGTAAGAAATTGTTGTCGAATATTATTCGCCGACCTCCATTAACAAAATCAAGCGCAGCAGTTTCAAGACCAAAGCAAATGCTGGGGAAGTCTATAGGTACAAGTTCACTTAATCTGCTTACGTCCGTAACGGGAAGTCCATTTACCTGCTGCAATACATCCCGTAACACTTCCTCAAAACCAGGAACAGCATCGATGCTTAAGCCTGGGAGAGGTCCACATTCGCCAATGCCACAAACCCCGGGGACTTCCGAATCGCGTAAAAGAATGAACCACGATGTCTTGTCCTTCATTGGCCCTCTGGATGTTCGCGCCTTGAATGAAAAAGTAAACACCTTTTTTTTGAATGTAGCCTGCAGCGCCATAAGCGTTGAATGGGTTTGTCTAAAGGTACAAAAGCCCCATATGTCCGCTCTTCCTGGTCAAAAATAATTTCTTTACGATGAGTCAGAGACCTATTTTTACGGGGATGAAACGTGAGATAAACATCCGCGACTATACGTACGAACTTCCGGCCGACCGAATTGCGATTCACCCTTTAGAACAAAGGGACCGTTCAAAACTTCTCGTGTATACTCGTGGGACAATAAGTCACGAACCCTTTAAGGCAATCACAGAACACATTCCCTCTAACACCACATTGTATTTCAACAATACAAAGGTGATTCAGGCGAGACTGCTTTTCAGAAAAGAGTCAGGTGCGACGATTGAGATCTTTTTGCTAAACCCAACAGATCCTTCTCCCTTGCTTATGCTGGCTATGCAAGCTACGTCACGATGCCGCTGGAGGTGTACCATTGGGAACCTTAAAAGATGGAAGGAAGGTGTCATCCTTACGAAGACTTCCGAAAGCATTCAGCTTGCAGTGTCTCTTGTCGATCGTGCAGAAGGAATTGTTGAATTTAGCTGGAAGGAACCATTCACTTTCGCTCAACTAGTTGATGTATTTGGAGAGACTCCCCTCCCTCCATACCTGAAGCGCCCCGCATCAGAAGAAGATAAAACACGGTACCAGACAGTGTACTCAAGAGAAGAAGGCGCTGTGGCAGCCCCAACTGCCGGGCTACACTTCTCCGAAAAGATTCTTCAGGAACTTCATAAAAAAGGTATCAAGAGCGAGTTCGTTACTTTGCATGTAAGCGCCGGAACGTTCCAACCGGTGAAGACTGAAAATGCCGCGGAACATCCAATGCATCGCGAACAAATCATTATCACCAAAAGAAATATTCAGTCCCTTCTTGAAGAGAGTCGAACGACATTGGCGGTAGGCACAACATCCATGAGATCACTGGAAAGTCTGTATTGGTATGGTGTCAAACTAGGTGAGGACCCAAATTCAGAGTTCAACATCCTCCAGGACGATGCTTACAAACTTAAACAAGACCTGTCACCAGCAGACGCTTTACGGAATGTATTGAACAGGATGGACCGTGACAAAGTGGACCTCATTACCGGAGAGACCGCGGTCTATATAATGCCAGGATATAAATTCAGAATATGCCAGGCACTTGTCACCAACTTCCACCAGCCCGGGTCGACATTAATCCTGCTGGTAGCAGCATTTGTCGGTGATGACTGGCGAAAGATCTACCAGGAAGCTCTTGCGAACAACTATCGGTTCCTAAGCTATGGCGACAGCTCTTTACTAATGCCGCGAGACATCAGTTAACTCTCTCACCTTGCGAATTAAGGTCAACGATGCGGACTTCCACCCGTCGCCCTTCTTCTTTCGAATCGGCAGCTTCTTTAGATGCCCCGTATCCTTTAGCAACAATCCTCCGTCTCACAACTCCTTTGTGATTAAAGTAATCCAGCACCGAGATTGCGCGCTTGTTTGAAAGGTCTCTGTTGAGATCTTCACTTCCTTCTGCGGAAGCGAAGCCGGAAATTTCCACACCAAGGTCAGGGTATTTTTGAAGGTCTGCCAGAAGCCCGTCAAGTTCGCGGTTATACTGAGTCTTCAGATCGCTCTTTCCTGCATCGAAGTACACCTTCACCAACTTTTTCAAAGCATTCTGATCGAAGGCTGACTTCTTCGTCATCTGATCTTTCTTCTTCTTTAGTTCCTCATCAAATGTGAAGGTCGGCAATGAGAATATCGTTTTTCCTTCTACAGTCTTTTGCTCGAACTTGGACTCATCGCTTTCATCATAGTAATAAACGCGGCTAGCCATCTCGATGCGAGTGTTCTCCTTCTCGTTAAAATTCACATCTTCGATCGGATCCTTCATCTGGACAAGTTCCACGAGATAGCTGATTCCATCCTTATCATGAGCCGACATGAGGTCCAGCATCATGTCATAAACATCGACTCCACCATCCTGAACCAGCTTTGCCTCGTGCGTTTTACGAAGGTTTGCTTTCACGTCGGTATCGGTATCATAAAATGCGTTCTTCACCTGCACTTCCTGGCCGACCACCACATCAAACTGACGAATCGTTTTCAGATTGATCATCTGGTATAGTTCATAGAAGTATGATTGATTCGGGATGTTAATGTTCAGCGTGTACGGGAGGAAACCCTCGGATTCAATGATCATATCATAATTCTTCGCAGGAGGAAGAATGATGAGGTAATTTCCGGTCGCGGGATCCGGATCATACACGAAGTCCAGCTTCTTATCGGTTTCGTTGTCCACGAGATAGATTTTCGTTGGCATCGGTTTACCTGTTTCAGCATTGAGAATCTTTCCTTTGATCATGGTCAATGGAATGTTCGCCGATTCAGCGGGAAGGTCTATTGAATAAATATCCTGACCACCCATTCCTCCTTTGCGATCAGAAGAAAAATATGCACGGGTTCCGTCAGCAATAAGCGTAAAGTAGTTGTCATTCGCCGTAGTGTTAACAGGGTAACCCATGTTCTCCGGCGTAGTCCATTTATCCCCAACAAGTTTAGTCACAAAAATATCGCGTCCACCCATGGAGTTGTGACCATCGGAAGTGAAGAACAAAGTCTTTTGGTCCGGGTGAATGAAAGGAGCATCTTCATTTGCTTTTGAATTCACCTGAGGTCCGAGGTTTTGTGGCGCGCTCCACGATCCATTTGCCTGGAGGGTGGTTTTATAAATGTCCAGTCCACCCTGTCCCCCGAGGCGGTCACTGGCAAAATAGATCGTCTTTCCATCGGGAGTTATACTTGCCGTGGTCTCGAGATACTTTGGAGAATTCAGTGTAGGCGTTACGAGGCTTGGCTTAGACCAGCTGTCACCTGACTTTGTGATCTGATACAATCCTCCGGGATCAACTGATCCCCCCATAAAAATCAACATCTTCAAACCATCGGGAGAAATACCAGCAGTCCCTACGTTGTAGTCGTGGGCGATGGGAATTACTTTAGGTTCCGACCAGGACCCATTGGTATTATAGGAAATATAAATCTCCTCGATGAATTTATCGCCAGTTCTTGTCTTCCCTGTATTAGGTCTGTATGCCGTGTAGGCCATGGTCGACTCATCAGCCGAAACCACCGGATTATATTCTGTGTATTTAGTATTGATGATAGAATTGAAATGGTTTACCTTAAAATTCCGGGGTACCGACATGAAAGTAAGCGCATTATGACATCTTTCAATCGCTTCATCGGCAAGTGCGACCGCCTTCTTATCCGCCTTGACACTTTCACGATATTGGTTAAGAACCTCCAGGGCTTTCCCCATGTTCTCATCCTTCAGATAAAGCAATCCAAGCTCATAAGGCAGCGTCGGAGGCATAGCCTTCCCATTTTTCAACGCATGTTCAAAGAAAGGAATGGCCTTGATCTGCGTATCCAGGTTCAACCCTTTCTGATAACATACCCCTGTTTTATAGTGTACCATCGGGTCTTTCTCCCCGGCTTCTATTGCTTCAAGGAATTTTGGCAACGCCGACTCATAGGCTTTGATCCCATAAAAACGTTCCGCTTCAGCTAAAGCCTTACTTCCCTGTGCCAGGGAACCAAAGGCTGAGATCAAAAAAAGCGCGAACAGAGATAGAGAACGGATATTCTTTATCATATCAAAAAATTTAATCTCAATACTACAAAGTTTATCCAGCATTAATTTTTCGAATTGACTGCGAACCTTACCCTGGACATACCCATGAACCTCTAACCTCTGTCGATTAAAATCGTTTACGGTTGCCCTCAGAGGTACATTTCTATAAGTTGAAAACCTTCCCAAACGGCCAAAAAAACTACACCTTATAGGATATTACTTGCCGAATAACGACTTTTATAGGTAACGGGGACCTCTATGAAAGAGAAGTTTTTACATTTTCTTGGCGTCAAAAAGCAAGAAAGCGGAAGGGTCGGACTTCTGCTCGTAATAAGCTTCTTCATGGGGATTTTCATCGCGACATACTCCGTCGCATCTCAGTCTCTTTTCCTTGAAAATATTGGCACAGAACAACTCCCGATTGCCCTTCTTCTCTCTGGTGCTTTCGGACTTGTTGCTACCATTCTTTATAATTTCCTTCAGAACAGAATCCCATTCCCTATTCTTGCTGCGATTAGCGTAACCGTTATTTCTGCAACAACAGCTTTCATAGAATTCGGCGGTGATCTTCTTTCGGATCCAGAGCAAATCTATTATATCGGGTTTACGTCTTTCATTCCCTTTTCATTCATCATACTTCTGGTCTTTTGGGGATCGTTCGCGAGACTCTTCAACCTCCGAGAGGCGAAACGTGTCGTGGGTACGGTTGACCTCGGTGCGATGCTTGCGTCCTTTCTTGCGTTCTTTATTATTCCTTTAGTGCTAGATCTTGAATGGTTCAGCGACGAAATGCTTTACACGGTCAGCTTGATGAGCATCGCAGCATTTCTTGTATTATTTGTATTCCTAAGCATCCGCTTTCTCAACAGGACACGTTCATTTGCTCAGGAAAAAATAATGTACAAGAAGGTTCAGTTTATGGACTTTTTTCAGAACAGATACCTCCGTTACATGTCGCTGTTCGTGATCGTCTCTATGATAGCAATGAACTTCGTAGACTTTACCTTTCTTACAGCGACCTCAAACTACAATGAAGGCGCTGAGCAGGAAAGCATCGCGAAGTTTCTCTCCTACTTTGAAATGACCATCGTGATCTTTGCTTTTCTGTTTGACCAGCTTGCACAGGACAGGATCATCAAAGAGTATGGAATGCGGGTATCCCTTCTCATCAACCCGTTGTTGATAGGATTGTTCACAGTTTGCGCGATTGTAATAGGATCTATATTTGAATATACAGAAGAAGCAACGTGGTTTACGCTCTTCTTCATAATCATCGCGGTGAGTAAGCTATTCCTGCGATCTCTGAAAGACACTATTGATGAGACCTGTTTCAAACTATATCTGTTACCCATTGAAGCAAATATCCGAATCGACGTGCAGACTAAGATCACAGGGACCGTTACTGCGTTCGCGAGCCTAATCGCAGGGGGATTAATCTATGCCATTACCAACCTGGAAACGTTCGGTCTTCTTGCTGTAACATTCTTCACCATTCCATTCCTTATTGCATGGATCGTGGTAACGAACAAAATGCACCACAGCTATAAGGACACCCTCCAGGATACACTAGCGCGTGGAAAAACAAACACCAGAACCAGAGCGCAAAAAGAATATTCTATCCGCACATTGCTTGAGAAAGAAGCGGGTGATACTACAGAAGAAAAAGCCATCTATGCTTTGATGCTCATGGAAAAGCTTGAGCCCGCCCTCTTCGAAAATGCCATCATCGGACTATCGGGAAGTGAATCGAAGAAGATCAAAATGTTTGCCGATAAAAAGATCCAGGCCCTCGGAATTCAGGCTGATCCACAACGAAATGAAATTCGTTCTCTTGCCGAGAATGCGGTGGGCGTTTCAGAGGAAAGTGATTTGTTATCCATATCTCCTGAAAAACTTATCAAACTGAGTAAGTCAGGAAAACAAAGTGACAGAATTCTTGCGGCAAAACTACTACGGCAACTCATTAGTTCGAAAACCATATTTGTTCTCCTTGAGCTCCTTAGAGATGTAGATCCAAAGGTAAGGACAGAGGCCCTGTACACTGCGAGAAAGGTAAACCGGCCCGAAACATGGCCTGTCCTGATAGAATTACTCGCCTCTCCTACGTATAGTCACCATGCCGCGTCTGCTCTTACCGAAAAAGGAGAACAGGTACTCAATACACTGGAGTCTGCTTTTCACAAATCAGGACAGAGCGACACTGTGATGCTTCGCATAGTTCAGATTATGGGGCGCATAGGAAGCAAACACGCGCTACAACTCCTTTGGAAGAAGGCCGATTACCCTGACAAGCGCATCGTTAAGCAGATACTTTTTTCGCTTCGGTATATTAACTACAAGGCTACGGGAAAGGAAATCCGCGAAGTAAACAACCTCATCGAAACAGAGATGAGCAAGACTATCTGGAATCTTGCAGCGCTCGATGAGCTTCCGGAGGAGCCGCGCTTCCAGATTCTTCGCGAAGCATTGAAGGAAGAGGTCAGCGACAACTATGACCAGCTGTTCATGTTGCTATCAATTCTGCATGACCCGCGTTCAATTCAGCTGGTTCGCGAAAACCTTGAGTCGGGTGACCCGGATAATATTGCGTTCGCGATGGAGCTGCTGGATCTTTTCATCGATCCGGAGATGAAGCCAAAACTTCTGCCCCTGCTGGATGAGTCTCCCACGGAAACGAAGCTGCGGCTCCTTCAGATCTATTTCCCCCGCGAAAACTACAACCCGATACAGGTAATCAACTACATCTTTAACCGCGATTATAATTTCAGTAACCGTTGGACAAAGGTGTGTGCAGTTCATGCTGCGGCGTATGTTGATGAATTCCGCGTGAGCCGTGGCCTTGCAGCACAGATGTTCAATTCGGACAAACTTCTGCAGGAGACAGCAGCATGGGTCATCTATAACAAGGACAAACAACTCTATGCACGCATCGCCGACAGACTTCCTGACCGCGACAAGAAATTTCTGGATTCAGCAATTGAGAACAACCAACTTCTCGATGGCCTGAATGACGGATTCTTTCTTTACATGGAAATGGTACTGTTCATTAAACAGTCACCGTCGTTTCGGAACATAAGTGGCATCGTGATCTGCGATTTGGCGGATAAGATAGTACCCCTTGATTTTCATCCTGGCGAGACCATCAAAATGACCGTAGAAGACCATAACGTTCCGGTATTGATCGTCGGACACGGCGAAGTGAAACTATGGTCCGAACAAGGAATTGTTTCCACCTTCAAGGCGGGTGGTGTATATGGAGAACTTTTTAACAACGGACCCGTGACCCGGTTGAGCGCGATTGAAGCAAATGAGCGGTCTGTTGTATTTAAGATAAACCTGACGGACTTTTACTTTGTGTTGGCCAACCATCACGAGCTTGTACAGGGTCTTATCAGAAATACTGTTGACGAGAAAGTCCAGGCGGAAGCCTGAACGAACTATAAGTGAAATTTAATAGCCGGATGGGTCCGGCATGACGGAAGTTTAATAGCCCTAATAACCTGACAAATGCGATTTGATATCGATGCATTGATTGTATTCGCCGACAACGACAATGAAACAACCGCGAATAAGGAACCGGGTTGGGTGACCCAGTTCAAAAAATTCCTGGAGCTCATGCTCACTCAGGTACTTGGGCAGAAGCCCAACGTTGTGTTGAAGGCTGAGTATGATCATATCACCTCTCCCAAACTTGATAATACTGCGGTTCTGATTACCATATTATCGAAAGACTTTATACAATCAGGTCAGTGCCTCGACCATGTCGAAACATTTTATAAGGTTACCGAGAGAGGTCCGTCACTGCCACGAATTTTCAAAGTATTCAAGAGCCCTCTCACTGTTACACAGCAGCCTCCCCGACTCCGCGAGCTTCTTGGCTATGAGATGTATCTTATCGATCCGGAATCCGGAGAGATGAGGGAGTACACAGATTATTTCAGCACTGATGCTGAAAGACAATACTGGATGAAGATGGTCGATCTTACATACGACATCTACGATGCCTTGCTCAGTTTGCGCGGCACCACAAAAACAGAAACCATCAACTACAAACGCAAGACAATTTATCTGGCGGAAACTGGTCATGATCTTTCGGTTCAACGAAACATTATCAAACGTGAGCTCCAACGGCATGGCTACCATGTATTGCCCAACCAGACACTTCCTGGCACCGCCGGAGAACTGGATCGGATTGTGAAGCGTGACCTTGAGAAATCGAATCTCTCTATACATTTGATTGGTGCCGCTTACGGCGAAATACCAGAAGGATCAGACCGGTCCGTCGTTGACATTCAACACAAGCTCGCTGCAGAGAAAACAATTCAGTCCCGGGCCGCTGGTGTTGATTTCACACGATTAATCTGGATACCAACGAATCTTACCCACGCCAGTGAACGTCAGAAAGCATTTATCGAAAACATCAAACGCGATGTGGAAGCCCAGGAAGGAGCAGAGATCCTTCAGACATCGCTGGAAGATTTCAAGAATATTATGCGGGAGGAGCTGATGGAAGCAGTGGAGAAGAACTCACTCGCGGAATCGAAAGGCAAATCCATCTATATCATGCATGACAAGGTGGATCACGCAGAAGTGAAACCGTTCATCCAACTGGCAAAAGAGGCGGGATTCGAAGTCCTTATCCCGGAGTTCGAGGGTGAACTTCTTGAGCTTCGCCAGAAACACATTGAAAATCTGAGACGACTTGATGGCGCCATCATTTACAAAGGAAAGGTAAATGAGCAATGGGTAAGGATGAAAGCGCTGGACCTTCTTAAAGCTCCCGGTTTCGGCCGCAAGAAACCCATTGTTGCCAAAGCAATCTTAACAACACCAAACTCCGGGATTAACACAGAAGCTTTCCGTACCCAAAACCTTCGCGTGATTGAAGGTGACCAGCAGAGATCTGTTGAATCACTGAAGTCATTCTTCAACGAATTTAATGCATAACCATGAGCCAGGTTATTGACGAAAACGTACTCATCCAAAACCCGTTTCCGGGACTGCGGCCATTCAAAATAGATGAGAGCCACCTCTTTTTCGGGCGTGAAGGACAGAGCGATGAAGTACTCCTCAAACTTTCCAGGAACCGTTTCGTCGGAATCATTGGTCCTTCAGGAAGTGGTAAGTCCTCATTCATTTATTGCGGGGTCATGCCGATCCTGTACGGAGGATTCCTAACCGATGCAAGTCCCAACTGGGAAGTTGTCGTTACGAGACCTGGCGCCGGCCCCATCGACAACATGGCGGAGGCACTACTGAAGAACAATCCCGAATACATTTCCGCCGACGTCGAAGAAAAGAAAATCAAGCGTACTATATTTTCTACACTCCTTCGAAGTAGTTCACTCGGCTTAGTTGAGGCCGTTGAGCAAACGCGTAAGAACGCAGATGTAAACTATCTTATCCTCGTCGACCAATTTGAAGAGCTCTTTCGTTTCAAGGATAGCCTTGACATCACCTCTGTAAACGAAACACTGGCGTTCATCAATCTACTGATGGAAGCAGTGAACTATCCTGATGCTCCCATCTATGTCGCCATCACAATGAGATCGGACTTCATTGGCGATTGCGCGCAGTTCCCGGAACTCACCAGGAAGATCAACGACAGCCATTACCTGATTCCGCAACTGACCCGAGACCAGAAACGCCGTGCGATTGAGGGACCGGTTGCTGTAGGTGGAGCAAACATCTCTCCACGTCTTGTTCAACAGCTTCTGAATGATCTCGGTGACAATCCGGATCAGCTGCCTATTCTCCAGCACGCGTTAATGCGTACCTGGAGTTACTGGTCTTCGTTCAAAGACTATGAAGATGAGCCCGTCGACCTGAAGCATTATGAAGCAATCGGAACGATGGCGGAAGCATTATCGATGCACGCCAATGAGGCATACGATGAACTTACGGAGGAACAAAAACACATCTGCGAAGTATTATTCAAAGCAATAACTGAGAAACGCGGGGAGAATTTTGGCATTCGCAGACCGACACGTTTGAATGAGATTGCAGCGATTGCTGATGTTTCGGAGCAGGAAGTGGTTCACGTGATCGATAAGTTCCGAGACCCGTCAAGATCACTACTGACACCTGCGTTCGGTGCGTCAATAACATCGAAATCAATGGTCGATATCTCGCACGAGAGCTTGATGCGTATATGGGTACGGTTGAAGAATTGGGTTGATGATGAAGCGGAGGCCGTTCAGATGTATACCCGTCTTGCAGAAGCGGCTTCTATGTACCAGGTTGGCAAGGCCGGATTGTGGAGACCGCCGGATCTGCAACTTGCCTTAAACTGGCAGGCGAAGCATAAACCGACCCTGGTGTGGGGTCAACGCTATAATCCTGCGTTTGAACGGACCATGATCTTCCTCGAGTACTCGAAGAAAGAATGGGAGACAGAACAGCGGATTAAGGAACTCGAACAGAAGAGAAAACTACAACGCGCCCGCGCATTCGCCTTGATACTCGGAGCGTTTACGATCATCGCCATCCTCTTTCTTGTTTATGCATTGTATCAGCAGGCAGAGGCCGATCAACAGAGAAATAAAGCAGAGGAAAATTCGAAAGCCGCGGACGCCAGTGCGAGGGAGGCTCAGAAAGAACGTGATGCTGCAAATCTCGCCCGTGATGAGGCAACCCGAGCGAAAGACGCCGCGGTAGCGGCACAGGAGGCGGAAGCAGAACAACGTAAGCAGGCAGACCTCGCAAAAACCCAGGCTGAACAAAATGCCGAGCTCGCGAGAAAGAACGAGAGGCAGGCTAAGGAAAATGAAAAGCTTGCAAACCTGGAACGTCAACGGGCAGAAGAGAATGAGAAGGAAGCAGTCCATCAGGGTGAACTCGCGAGAAAGAGTGCTGCCGAAGCAATGCGGCAACGCTACATCGCTCAGGCGAAGGCAATGGCGGTAAAATCAAAGGAACTGAACGACCCTGCACAGCATGCGCTTATCGCTCAGCAGGCGTACAAATTCAACGCGGAGCATGAAGGATACGTCTACGACAACGATATCTACAATGGACTTTATTACGCGCTGACAAAATTTGACCACCAGCTCACAAAAAGTCTGAAAGCTCATGACAACGGAGCAGCCAGAGCACTCGTGACACATTCAACGGAAAATAAAATCTACTCTGCCGGATCTGATGGAAAAATCATCCGCTGGAGTGATAATAATGGTCAGTGGTCGTCTCAGATACTCGTCAAGAGTAACAACTACCAATATTATTCTCTGGATGTAAGCAACAACGGAAAAATCCTTGTCGCTGCTGGATTGAATACCCAGAGTGAGACGAAGAACTATGTTGAAGTTTATAATCTCGGCAACATGGCGGAGCACCCCAGGAAAGTAGAAGGTTACAGCTATGCCATTGAGAACATCTGCATCACGCCAGACAATGCTGGTTTCTTTGCCAGAGACAATTCAGGTAAGAGCATTAAATATTCTGATTTCAAGACCAGTCGGGAAGTAGTGGCACCTCCGGTTAAGATCAACGCGATTGCGCTTAGCCCGGACGGAAACCTTCTCGCCGGCGCCGGTGACAATGGGACGCTGTATCTATGGGATGTGAAAAATGATTTTGCTTTGAAAGAAGTTCCACGTCTCGGTAACCCATTAACCTCTGTTGAGTTTGGACCAGAAGGACGCAGGATTGTGACCGGAGATATAGTTGGCATCGTGAAGATCTATGATAAACTGTCAGGGTTGATGATTCGTACTCTATCCGGACACACTTCTGGAATTGAACAGGTTCGCTTCAATCATGCCGGCACGTTCATGGCCACGGCAAGTAAGGATAAGACAGTCCGCCTGTGGAACATGAGCAACCTTAAAGAACAACCTATCGTGTTGAGTGATCACAAAGACTGGGTGTGGAGTGCAACGTTTACTCCCGATGATGAACAATTGCTTGCCAGCGTTCATAGCTCGACGGAGACAGTGAAAGGTGTGGAACATACGATACGGGCGTGGCCAACCAGAATTCCTACCATGGCAAATATCATGTGCGACGGATATGTGAAGCGGAACATAGATGCAGAGGAGTGGGAAACTTTTGCAGGGAATGACCTTCCCTATGAAAAGACGTGTCCTTCCCTACCCGAAAACAATAAATAGGACTGACCGTTTACGTTGGACAAGCTGACAATATTAGTAATTACGAAGCAAGTAGTTTAGTCAGCGACTCCATTGAGTTTGGAATTAAAAAGACCCGGAGCGAAAAACTCCGAGAACCTAACTTGGATATGAAGAGACTTTTAACCGCTTTTCTCATGACAGGCGCGCTGGGGTTGTGCCATACTACGTTCGCCCAGCAGACTTCGTGCGCACAAAACCTCCGTCTTGCCCGGGCTACCTATGAACAGGGAAGACTTCATGAAGTTCCCACGTATGTACAGAGCTGTATAGAAAATGGTTCCATCCAGGAAAAAGTAGAAGCCTACAAGCTGTTATGCCTTTCCTACATTTATCTTGAAGAACCTGCCAAGGCCGATCAGGCAATGTTGAGCATTCTTCAAACGGATCATTATTTCACGGTAAACCCTTCAAGTGATCCCGCTGAGTTTATCGCACTTTACCGCACTTTCAGAACTGACCCCATCTACCGTTTCGGTGCAAAACTTGGCGCAAACGCATCTCAACCAAACGTTGTTAGCTATGTGCCAGCGAATGACGGCGAGAGCAAGTACAGCCCGGGAATTAGTTTTCAGGCCGGCCTCGTAGCGGAGATTCCCCTATCAAAAGGATTCACCTTCACTCCTGAAATTAATTTCCTTCTCAAAAATTTCAAGTACCAAAACTCAGTTCAATACCTTGAACAAGTAACCGGTGAAGCAAGGGAATTCAAGACAACCAGTATCGAGAGGCACTCGTGGGTTTCCGTACCTCTTATTGTACAATACCGGTTAATGGACAGCAAGTTAAACCCCTTCATTTCATTAGGGGTTTCCACAGACTTTCTATTGTCAGCGCGAAATGCATTTCTCAGAACAAAACAGGAAGCGTCATCACTGGAAGAACAAACTGTTGACCTGAAGGCGACGAGAAATAATATCAACGTCAGTGCAGTTGCGTCACTCGGAGGTAAACTAAAGGTCACTTCAGGATTTGCCGTTGCTGAGCTTCGTTACACACACGGCCTAACCAGGATGAACGGTCCCGAAGACATCTATTCTCTTTTCGACAAGACCTTCCCTACAGGGGGATACGTTGACGGGGTGTTTAAGCTGAACTCACTCAGCTTTACGGTCGGGTACGTGTACAACATCTTCAATCCGAAAAAGATCAAAAAGTAAGAGAGCATGAAAAAATTCTATCTGCCAGCCATCATTGCTTTCATTTTTTCAGGCTGTAACAATCTCGAAGATGCTGAGCTAACGAAAAGAAGTTCTTTCCTGCGGTTTTACGAAGGTGCCAACAGCTTCACTGCAGCGGAAGCAAAAGCAATTCCTTCCGGAGGATTCATTATCACTGGTACTATACGCGTAGAGGGAGACGCACCTGAAAGCAAGATCATCGTAATCAGGACCGATGACTTCGGACAAAAGCTTAGCGAAAGAATTATCGATGGAGGTATTGCATCAAGCGTAGTCGTTTCAGAGAGCGCAATCATTGTAGTTGGTGACAAAGCAGTGTACAACCCGAACACAAACGAGCTGGCCGACCTGGTCAACACATCTGCGAGGCTGATTCAATTGGATATGAATTTAAATATTGTATCGGATCACTCCTTTCACAGGGAAAACAAAGTCACCATTGAAGGACAGGAGCGCACGATCCATACCGACTTTCATGCCAATGGGGTGACGAAGGCTGGTAGCAACCTCATCACACTGGGCACGTCGAAAAGACCAAACCTGCCGGAAAAGGCGGTGATCACTTCCTTTAATCCCACTACTATGGACACAAGCTGGGTAAAGGAATATGACTACATCAACCGCGACTACGTCAATACAAGATCACTGTTTTACAATCAGGGAAAAATCATTTGGGGTGCCAGCATCACAGAGTCAATCAATGCTTTTAGCAGATCTTATGTTGCCGTGCCTGTCCTGCAGGAGGGATCAACATTTACCAACAGCGATTACTTCGGCCAGAACGGAGATCAGCTTTTTCTGGGCATCAGTGACCTAAAACCATCTTATTCAGGATATGCGGCAATTGGAACTTATTCCTCAAGTGATGGAAGTAAAAGCAACGTCTTTTTCATTCAGATCGATGATCAGGGAAACTTTCTGGAGTCTACCAAACGATTCTTCGATTCAGGTACTCCCGGATTTATCATCAACAACGAGAATGAATCCGTTATCCAGGATGAAGGACAAGCTTTGGTGCAGACTGCGGATGGCGGTTTTGTCCTTGCAGGGACAACAACTAACCTTATCTATGGCGGAAACGACATCTGGTTACTCAAGATAGGTTCATCTGGTGATCTTCTCTGGTCGCGCACCATAGGAGGACGCTCGAGCGAGTCGGTCTCGAGTATAGAAATGACGCAAGACGGGGGCCTCCTCATCTGTGGCTCACTGACCGATGGATCGCGGGAGATCGGTGGTCTCTCATCCATCTTCCTGATCAAAACTGACTCGAACGGTGAATTAAAAGATTAATGCGAAATAGAATTAGTATGAAACGTATTCTTACGTGTATAGCATTTGTGTTTGTCATTGGAACAGCAAAGTCGCAGGATAACCCGACCACGCTGAACGCAAACGCAACAAGTTCTTCTGCTATTACCCTGACCTGGGCGCAAGTTATCGGTACGCCTGCTGCTGAAGGGTACGTGTTATACGCGATTGAAACTGGCGAAACCTTCCCAGTCGCGTCACCCAATCCGACTGATGATACAGATCTCAGCGACGGCCATGGCGTTGTGAACATCAATGGGAACGCAACGTTAAGCTACAATGGTTTCAGTGGACTGTCTGCCGGAACATCCTATACATTCAGAATCTATAGCTATCGCGCAGCAGCACTCAGCGCAAACTATATTGAGGCCAGTGACTTCACGTTTTCAACAGAGCCCGGCGCACACGCCGCAACCTTCACAGCAGTGAAAAACGTTGGGGATGGAAACAGGATTGATCTGGCTTTCCCAGCTGCAAGCGCTCTTGCCGACACTGAGGGTTACGTTATCTACCGCAAGCAAGGATCCCCTGCAGTTATCACCGGCCTTGTTGATGGTGCTGCACCTCCTGCTTCTCTGGACGGAGGAAATACGATCCTTGTTACCACTACAACCGATGCGGATATTTCTTATGCCGACGACGCACTTGCAGGTGGTCAGACCTTTCATTATGTACTCGTACCGTTCAATTGGAACGGTACAAATGCAGCAACTCATAATTTCCGAACAGGAGGCGCTCGGGTAGCATCAGCAACTACCGACGTTGTTATAACCGTTGCAGAAATTGAAGGCGGAGGAACAAACATTGCCGCCTCACCAATAAGTTCAGGTACGACGAATCAGGCTATCCTGGCATTTTCAATCACAACAGATGGCCCTCTTAATCTGCAGACGTTAAACATCCCTCTCTCTGCAAACCCTTCCGGTAAATTCTCATCACCAAGACTATATCAGTCAGCAAACACATCTTTCGGTGGAGATGCAAACATCGCGACGGGAACACTCCAGTCAGATCATTTTGCTTTTACCGGAATCAATTATGCGTTGAGTGCCGGCACGACGCACTTCTTTATCGTAGTAGACATCGCTGCAGGACTGAATGCAGCAACACCGGCGATTCAGCCTTCTCTCGGTAACGCCGACATCACATTCTCTGCGGGTACCGCTTCTGCATTTTCTTTTGACGGAATTGATTACTCTTTCGCAGACACTACCCCTCCTGCGATCTTAAGCCTGAACCCGACAGACAATGCAACACAAGTATCGGCTTCCTTAAATCAGGTCGTCATCACGTTCAATGAACCGGTGGTTGTCGCCGGGACAGGATTGGATGACGCGAACAACATCCGAATCAGAAACAGGACTGACAACGTTAATCATGAAACTATTGATCCAACGGTTTCTGGAAGAGTCACGCTCAGCGCCGGAAACACAGTCGCAACGATCACCCTATCCGTACCGCTGACGCCAGGCAAGGAGTTTGGCGTCAGTATCGGAGCATCAGTCTTCGAAGATGCTTCCGGCAACGACTTTGCAGGAACTTTCTCCGCAGACTGGAGCTTCACCATAGAAGCCGCCCCGGCTATCACGAGCTTCGTCAACGCGACAGGAAACGGATCAACCACCCAAGCGTGTATTAATGACATTGTAACGATCAATGGGTCCGCCTTCGGTTCTGTAGTGAAACCTACTGTCACCATCAACGGAACTTTCGTCGTTGCAGCAGCAGATGTACTTACATTCAATGATACTCAAATCACCTTTCGTCTGCAGACCGGAGCACCTAATGGCGCGATCACAGTCAGAAACAACTCAAACAATCTTACAAGTTTCCCATCAGGGTTTGGACTCACCGTTCTTCCCGCGATTGCAACGGGGCTTCCGCTTACTCTGAACCCTACAGCGCCGGCACAAGGCAATACTGTTAATATTACTGTCGTGGGAGGTCAATCTAATCTCACCTACGATCTTTTCAGGGACGCCCAGCCGCCTGACACCCCCGATGGAAACGGTGTATCCATTGATAACGACACGGACGATGGTGGATCAGTCCAGCTGTCTACCGGGACACTTTCACTCATTGGATCATATTACTATTACATCCAGGCGTCGCGCGCGGAATGTACAACGCGGTTGATCGATGATTTCTCCATTACTATAACTCCTCTCGAAGCAGTAATTGCAGCTGCAAAAACAACTATTTGTGAAGGTGAGACGCTGACTCTGCAAGGTGCTGCGTCCGGTGGAACTGGCTATAATAGTTTTGAATGGCTTGTGGGAGCCACTTCGCTTGGCAACACTCCCAACATCAATGTATCTCCAAGCGCGATGACCACGTATACATTAAAGGTGACCAACAGTGCGGGAGCAGTCGCTACCGAAGACATCATCATTTCAGTCGATCCTAAACCCTCTGCTCAATTTCGCCCTGGGATCAAAAGTAAGTTCTCCGATCAGGAAGCCATATACAGGTTGTCGGATAGCGTAGAGGTTGCGCCTGCCGGTGGAACACTTAACATGGTTGGCCTTAGCGTCTCCAAGCACGGTGACGGACACTTCTATTTCGATCCGCAGGCAGCAGGTCCTCAAACTGACCTACCTGTTTATCTCTCCTATAAGGTTGGTAACTGCTTCGGTTACGATACGCTTCTTATCGACGTAAATGCTGCTAATGCAGTAAACAACCTTGAACAATTCTATTGTGAGAACGTGCATCAAAGTGATATCCTGTCACATAACCCAACTTACCTTGCTCCATACTCCTACCAGTACTGGGACGGAACAGGTTATGGAACGGTAAATTATACTTACACCTATAAAAGCCTTGCATTATACCGTTGCGACGATGGTATGCTTATGCCGGATGGTCCTTCGAATCCGTTGCAGGAGATCGGTAACACAGGAACGTACCGGCTTAATCCAAACGCCCTTGCCGCAGGTGGGTATATGTATAATTGTTTTTATATCATCGTGATCACCGACATGAAAATCACGCAAGTCGATTCCGAAGGAACTCTTGTGTACGATCCACCACTATATTCCGATGTATGGGCTTATTCACAATATTTTGAATTGAGAGCTCTAAATCAGGTCCCGAGTATAATGACATTCAGAGCCGATCAGGATGTCTGCAGCGATGGTCCGGTGGTGCAGCTAACCACCGACATCCCATCATATACGACGATCAATTATACAGAGGACCTTCTGACGGCAGACCCTATCAATTACAATAGTGACGAGAACGCCTATCTGTTCGACCCTTCGGAAGTTCCGTTTCCTCCTGACTCCGATGAACCCAGAACTGTGGTAATCACTTATAATTATAATGATGGTGGATGCAACAATTCTGTAACACGAACTATCAACGTTATCCCGAGGATCGAGGCGCCCGTGGCCAATGACCAGACGTATTGCCAGTTCTATGAGGGGCGTCGCGTCCTAAAGGTTGAGACTTACCGGACTGACCTTGGCACCAGTCTTCGGTGGTACACGACTGGAAACGCACTCGTTGGTGAAGGTGAAACTTTTGATACCGGAATCAGTACTGCCATTCCTGGTAGTGAAACATTCCGCGTGGCACAGATTTTCAGAGGGTGCGAAAGTCACAGAGATCCGGCCACTGTAATTATCACTCCAGCGCCTAACCCCAATGTCGACCTTCCTGATCAATGCGTCGACAGAGAAGCAACCTTCGTTGGGCCAAGCCTAAATGTGACTTCGTGGGCATGGGATCTCGGAGATGGTACAACATCGACCGAACAAACTGTTACACACACTTATCATGCGGTAGGAACTTTCAACGTGTTACTCGTGGTGACCAGCGATATCAACGGACAAGTCTGCACTCAAACGATCAAGGAGTCTGTCAGCGTAAACCAGAATCCTACACCATCATTGGCCTATCAGTTTGTCTGCGAAGGCGACGCCACGCAATTAAATGGTGGCAGCACCGACATATCCGTAGTTGAATTTGCATGGGACTTTGGAGATGCCGCTACACTGTCAAGGACTTCCGGAATAACCACTGTGCCGGCGGGCACGCATTCAGGAAGAACAGAAGGCACATTTCAAATGCCGAGACATCGATATGAAAATACAGGTACTTACAACGTATCGCTTACTGCTTACACAAGTTTCGGATGTTATAATACGATCGTTAAACCTGTTACCATTTTACATTCTCTCGGTGGATTTACATCGGAAACTCCCTACTTTATGGCAAATGAAGATGGTGGCAGAGGCTACTGGCGCGTCGAAGATATGAATGGAAACTCTTCATGGGACTTCGCGCCTCCGGGCAAACCATTGATTAATTCCGCAAGCCCTGCATGGGTTACTGATCCCGTCAATGTTTACAAAACGCAAGACGTTTCTTTTGTCAACAGTCCCTGCCTCGACATCAGCGGAATTGAGAGACCAGTGCTTTCACTCGACTATTTTGTGAACACCCCTGCTAACGTCGACGGAGCGGTGCTCGAATTTTCAACTGACAATGGAGTCACGTGGAAATCTGTCGGATCACCGGGTGAAGGATCGAATTGGTTTAACAGCACTGGATTCGATCGCGGTAATATTGGAAACAGTCCAGTGGGATGGTCGGGCGAACAACAAACTCAGTTTCTTTCAGGGAAGCGGGCACTCGATCAGGCTATTCCAGACCTTGATAACCCGTCGAAACGATCTAACGTTAGATTCAGAATTGCTTTTCAGAGTGGCGCGGCGCTACGAACTCAGGACGGTTTTGCTTTTAGAAATTTCTCTATCACGAAACGAAACAGAACATTGCTCGTTGAAAATTTCACCAACGAACTGGATGAAGACCACTCTGTGAGTGAAGCTAATTTCAAAACGATTCCCACAGAAGAAGCCACCAGGATTCAATACCATGTCAAATACCCCGGAGATGACTCTTACAGTTCGGTCAACACGACGGATCCATCAGCACGCGCGGCGTTCTATGGTGTGGTGCTCTCAGACGCCATCATTCCACGTGGTTTTGTCGATGGTCAGAGCCAGGGAAACTTCGCAAACATGGCTTGGGTAAACCAGCTTCGAGATGAGCGTTCATTGATTGCGTCACCATTCCTGATCGACATAGACGCATCGTCAGTTGTAAATGGTCAGCTTCATATCAACGCAATTGTGCATGTGGTAGAAAACTTTTCAGGACGACCAGTCCTCCACATAGCCGTCGTCGAAAAGAATGAAACTTCTCCTAACAGCTATGTGCTGCGGAAGATGCTACCGAATGCGGCGGGCACGGCAATGTCCACCAGCTACAGCGCAGGTGAAACTATATCATTTGATCAATACTATATGGCCCACTCGGCAGACATTGATGTGTCTGACCTGGCTGTCGCGGTATTTATCCAGGATGAAATAACCAAAGAGATCTATCAGTCGGAGATATTGGAATCACCCGCAACGCCTGATGTAGTTACGGGAATTGAAACACCGGCATTTGCCGAAAAGATTAAGATCTATCCCAACCCGGCGGACAAAGAATTCACTATCCGACTTTCTGAGAGAACCCGTGACGACCTGAACATCCGGTTGATCGACGTACGAGGTCAGGAAGTTGTTGTACCAGGCTTTAAAAAAGGTGAAGAAGTAAACGTCGTTACAACTAAGGAGCTGGCAGGCGGACTCTATATTCTGCAGCTGGAATCGGCGAAAGGACTTGTAAGAAAGAAAATAATGGTAATTCATCAATAAAGTGTGCCCCCGGCGAAAAGGCGCTCCGGCAAGGGTTCCTTTTCGCTAGTAACACTGGTCGATTCCGGATCAATTATCAATGAAAAAAAATATCACTTTCATAGGGAACCTGGAGTGCAGACGCGTGTTTTTGCAGTCTGATATTCTTAACTTATTTTAGTACTAATTAGACATACACTGTTAGATGGAAATTTTCCTTAAGCCCGAGGCATGGCTTGCACTCCTCACCCTTACGTTCTTTGAGGTAGTCCTTGGCATTGATAACATCATTTTCATTTCCATCGTCTCGAACCGTCTTCCAATAGAGATTCGCGCGAAGACACGCAACTTTGGTTTGCTACTCGCAATGGTGGTGAGAATTCTGCTCCTTATGACCATCACCTGGGTAATGAAGTTTAAAGACCCATTATTTACCATCCCCCAGAGCATTGCCTTTGAGCACGCGATCGACATCAGCGGCAGAGATCTGATCCTCATTTTCGGAGGTCTTTTTCTGATAGCAAAAAGTACCCGCGAGATCAACCATGAAATGGAAGGCGAAGAAGAAACGATCGAGCAAACCAAGGGAAAGGTGAACGTAACAGGAATCATCATTCAGATTATTCTTCTCGACATTATCTTCTCATTCGACTCAATTCTGACTGCAGTGGGCCTTACTGACCATATCATCATTATGGTCATCGCTGTTGTTCTATCCATCGGGATCATGATGTTATTCTCCGGCAGAATCAGTGACTTTATCAATAAGCATCCTTCAATGGAAGTTCTTGCCCTGGGATTTCTTATACTCATTGGCTTTATGCTTTTCCTTGAAGGCTTGCACTATGAAATTCCCAAAGGATACATCTATTTCGCAGTGGCGTTTTCGCTCCTTATCGAAATGGTGAACATCAGAGTAAGAACCCGAAGAAAAAAAGCCAAAGAAGAATTTAATGAATAGCACTGACGAACAATTAAGATATCCCATTGGGAAGTTTTCTCCTCCCCAGTCATACACCCAGGAAGTAATAAGTGCGAGCATCAAACGCATAGAAAATCTTCCCTCTAAAATTGAATCTGTATTTCGGTCGCTTTCCGCAGAACAGCTGGAAACACCTTACAGAGAAGGCGGCTGGACTGCCAGACAGGTACTGCATCATATCGCCGACAGTCATATGAACGCGTACATCCGAATAAAATGGACGCTGACCGAAGACAGTCCCACAATCAAAGCGTACAATGAAAAGCTGTGGGCTGAGACCCCCGAGATTGCTGAAGATCCGCTGATCTCCATAGCACTGCTCAAAGCTTTACATGTGAAATTTGCCGCGCTGCTAAGTCGTATTCCCGCCAGCGATCGGGGAAGAGTGTTCGTTCACCCTGAGACCGGGAAAAGAATCAGTATCGAGCAGATGATCACCCTCTATGCCTGGCACGGTGATCACCACCTCGGTCATCTGAATATCATCGCATCCAAACCAAATCAGTCTTGAAGCGGTTGTATTAGCTGTGGAGTACAAAGCACCGCGGTTCCTGTTCAATGCACACCTGGAGACGATCTATCCCTCCCTGGTGCGCCGTGTGGGCATTCATCCATATCATCGGGAACGTATTCTTACCCCTGATGATGACTTCCTCGACCTGGACTGGCTCACTGCCAATTCCAGGAAACTTCTGATTATCTCTCATGGACTGGAAGGAAGCTCCGACCGCGCCTACGTCAAGGGGCTGGCAAAAGCTGTGTTGGCAAGTGGGTATGACATCCTTGCCTGGAACTTCCGGGGATGCAGTGGAGAGATCAATAAACAATTACGGTTTTATCACAGCGGAGCAACCGACGATCTCGAAACAGTTATTGCGCATGCGGTGTCAAAGATGAAGTATGAAGAAATCGCGCTCGCGGGTTTCAGCCTCGGAGGAAATCTCACACTAAAATATCTCGGCGAAAGTAGAGTGCATCCAATCATTTCCCGGGCGGTTGTGTTCTCCGTTCCATTGCATCTTCAATCAAGCTGCGCGAAGATTTCTCGGCCTTCAAACTGGATCTATGCGAACCGTTTTATCAAGAGCCTGAAGAAAAAGATCCTTCTGAAGAGCGTAGCATATCCTCAATTGGACACCACACCTCTTCCATCAATCAAAACACTCGAGGCATTTGATGATCGATATACGGCTCCGATCCATGGGTATGCGAACGCGGCAGACTACTACAATCAAAACAGCTCTATTCATTTCCTTCCCGACATCGAAATCCCCACGTTGATCATCAACGCAAAGAACGACCCTTTTCTCAGTGAAGAATGTTTTCCGACGGAAAAGCTGAAACATCACAAGACAGTTAGAATAGAGACCCCGTTACGGGGAGGCCACGTCGGGTTTTCGCAGTTCACTCCTGCGGGGCTGTACTGGAGCGAAGAGCGGGCAGTACGTTTCCTGGAGACCCTCCAATGAATCAGGTAATACCGGCGTTGCGCGCGTAACGTTTTTTCCTAACTTTCCCGCTCAAAGAAGAAACATGATCGATCGTTACAGTCTCACTGCATCGCCGGACAAAATCGCGAACCGTTTCGATGCGGAGGTACTCAACGCTTTCGATCCGAACTACAACGCGTCGCCGACGCACCTCCTTCCCATTATTACTACGTCCAGTCCGCGTGGCGTTTCTCTGTTCTATTGGGGCACATCGCCGCAGTGGGGAAAGAACAAAACACTCAGTGAGAAACTCATCAACGTCCGGGCAGAGCAAATTCAGGATCGTCCGTCTCTGAAAAAATCGCTGATGAAGTCGAGATGCATTATCCCTGCAGATGGATTTTACGCATGGAAAAGGGCAGGAAAAAAGACCATGATCCCCTACCGTTTCGTAACGACTGATCAGGAGCTTTTTTCAATGGCGGGATTGTGGGAGGAATATGAGGACACCGATGGCAATGAGATTCACACATTCACCATCATCACCACGCCTTCCAATGAGATTGTTTCTTCTATCTACGAACGGATGCCGGTCATGTTAAATAAAGCCACAGAAAAAACCTGGTTGAACGGGGATGCGGCTGAAAAAGAACTCACCGCTTTGCTTGTTGCCTATCCTTCAAAAGACATTAACCTCTATTCGGTATCGCCGCGGATTAGTGATTCCAATGCGAATGTACCTTCATTAATTATTCCGGCGCCACCGTCAGATCAGTTTGGAAACCTGACGTTGTTCGACTAGCTATCAGAAGCTATCTGCATCCTCCGGAGTTTCTTCTGCTGGATCCCCAGACTCTTCCTCATCTTCCGGAACATCGTTCTCACGTTTCTCTTCCTTCGGTTTCTTTTCCTTCTTCTTACCAAACAGACCCTTCTTTTGAGGTTCGGGCTGCGGAGTCGTTACTGGAGGCTTACCTTGTTCGTCTTCCTCGATATAATCAAATTCTTCTTCTTCAGATTTAGGCGCTCGTGGGAGCTCCTCCTGCACCGGTTCTTCCTTCTTCTTTTTCTTGAACAGATTCTTGAAGAGACCCCCTTTTTCTTTCTTCTTTTTCGAGCCTTCCGCGGCTGCATCACCACTTCTTCCGCGAAGCTGGGCCAGTCGAACGTCCGGAAGTACCAGGTAATCACGCAGGTACCACATGTAGTTGTCCTGCTCCACATTGAAAGTGACGTTCACGACAGCGTAATATGGCTTTTCAGCGACATACCGGCCTGTGGCGGGGTCGCGTTTGAGACTATCAGGGAAATTGTATTTCAGTACGCGGACTTCACGGTCGCGAGAGATCATGTAAACACTATCCTCCGCGGAAGCGACAGGGTCGGCCGCGGGAATATCGACAATGTAAGTACTGTCGATAACGGACCTTGCCGCGAGGTCGAGCTCGGCTCCGGGAACCACGCCATCTTCGCCATCAAGACCATCTTTTCCCAGGTTTTCGTCGAAATTGGGGGATAGTGAATCGGGAACGACCACATACACGCGTTTCATCTCCACCGTCTTGATGGAGCGGGTTTTCTTACGATAGGAAGTGGTTTCCGCGATCAGATACTTCGTTTTGCTGGCGGAATAGATCTTAGGAGTTGAATCCTCCTGGAAATAGCTGAATTTCTTTCTTAGCTGGTCCTTGTCGTAAATGTATGCGCTTTGGAAGGCAGGACAGACCATTCGCTGCGTGCACGAAGCACCCAGAATGAGAATAGCGAATATTAGTCCGAGGAGTCCCCTTTCCATGGTTAGGGCAATTGAGGCAAAAATAGCGATTTAAACCACACTACACATGATAATGTAGGCTGATTAGGTACATCACAGTTTAGGCATCCAGAAGGGGATTCTGTCATGATTGAATGCTTAGAGCCTATCTAACGCCGCTTTTTCCTTTTTCGTCAGTCCCGCGACCACTAATTGATACGAATTCTCCAGCCATTCCAGGATCAACCTGTCAGGGATTGAGCCATCGATGAGGACTGTATTCCAGTGTTTTTTATTCATATGATAACCGGGAAGAACCGCATCATATCTTTCGCGCAGGTCAATGGCATCCTCCGGGTCGGCCTTCAGATTAACACTCGTGAAGTCGTCTATCCCGGTAAGCGCAAACATCTTCCCTTTCACTTTGTAGACAAGCGTATCCGGACCGAATGGCGTCTCTTCTGTCACTCCTTTTTTCTTCAGACAATGGGTACGGAATGTTTCGAGAATCATAAGTTCGGTTTGATCACCAGCTTATAGATCAGGTAGAGAACACCCACCAGAAATATTGCTATGGATATTTTGTTGATCCCGTGCATCATCCGGATGTTGATATTAGAAGGACGGTTGGGGTCCTTCTTCCTGAAAAAATATCCACCTACCTCTCCGAGAGTGAAGAACTGTTTCGAACCCTTTTTCTCTGACTTAGGCTTCTCATTAACGCTGGTCATAACTCGTGAATTTGCTTAGTCATAAAGCTGACTTATCCGTCGATAAATGTAACAAATGAATTCACAGGATCAGGCTAACGGTCAGGCTATTTCTCCCTGAAAAACCAAATAAATCCGGTACCACCAAATTTGTGCGCGCAGTAATTTGTTGGCATATTGAAAGAGTTAGCCGGTCCGCTATTTCCGTTGCTCAATCTGCCATCGCAATCTATTCTATCTAAAACGACATTAATACCCATGATCATTTTCAAGGGCATTAAATATTCTTTGACGATCCCCGTGCTGACCACAATGCTCTTTTTCGTTGTGTCAGCACATGCACAAGTCACGTTCATCATCCATGATCTTCCCAAAGGTACGCCGCCCGACGATTCGATCTTCATCTGTGGTACTTTCAATAACTGGTCGACCGATCCAAAATTCCTTCTGCATAAACGACTTGATGGAAAGTATTCAATCACTTTGCCCATCGACTCTTCGTTTCAATACAAATTTCATCGGGGTGACTGGGCCCGTGTTGAAACGAGTTCGCGAAATCAATATATGGCTAACCGCCAGTATGCGCCCGCCGAAGGTGCAGTAATTGATGTCTACATCGCGAACTGGCAGGACCTCGGAGGAGCAAAACCTTTCGAGATTGTCAGCTTTCTGTTTTTCGCTTTGGTGTTCGTCAGCCTTTCAGCGGCATACCTTCTGATGCAAATACGAAATAAGAAGAAACCGCGAACTGCAGCTGTCACTACATTCCTGGTCTTTCTCGCTGTAGTCTTACTTGGTCGTGTAGTGATTGAAGTCGTTACATTGCCATGGCAGTTTCAGGTAGGTCTTATCGGAGATGTCTGTCTGATGATTGCGGGACCGCTATGGTATTTCGCATTATGTTCAGTCACTCAAAAAGACACACCCGGCCTCATACACTTTATTCCTGCGGCGTTCTTCATCCTGCTTTTTGTAATTCGTTTTTTTAATCCTCCAGGCCTTTCCTTCCTTACGGAACCAGCCATGAATGATTTTGTAACATGGGACGATCTCATCATCTACGCGGCCTCTTCACTGAGTCTGATTGGATACCTGATCTCCGGCCTTCGACTCGTCACCGCACGGGATGCAAAAAAGGATCTCCAATCAGTAGAAAAGAAATTTCTCAAGAGCCTCGTGGTATTTGGAGGAGTATTCACCGCCGTTGCCATTTTGAAGATTTATGTATTCACCGGCCATAAAGAGAGTACTTTGATGTGGTATAACAGAAATCTGCTTATCGGTGGAGCAAGTGTACTAACGCTGGTCGTATGTTACTTCGTTTTCACTTTCGAGGAGCTTTTCCGCTCTTCTCAAGCTGTCCTGCGAAAAAACGACGACCTGAATTCAATGAAGCTATTGCTGCACAAGTCGATGAAGGAAGAGCAGCGCTTTAAAGATCCACACCTGACATTGAATGATTTGTCGGATGCCGTCAATATAAAGCCGCACATACTATCAAAAGTTATCAACGATTGCTTTCGGCAGAACTTCCGTGACTTCGTGAACAAATACAGGATTGAGGAATTCATTGAGCTGGCGAACCGGGAGGAAGGAAAACGGTTTACCTTTCTTGCCCTGGCGTTTGAGGTCGGATTCAATTCGAAGTCAACTTTCAATGTTGCCTTCAAAAAAACAATGGGCGTTACACCGCGTGAATATTTCATGGGTCGTAAAGGCAAACCGTTAAAAGACAACGCTATAGATAGTACGATCTTATAAGACCTGATGGCAACGAACGAAAAACTTTGCCCGGAATTATAATTCAGGACGCTTTTTGGGAACGTAAATTCACACCTTAGACCGAAATCGATTTCGACTAGCAATCAAACGTCTAAACACTTTACCTCTCAAGTATGAAAAGGACTCTACAATTCCTGGCCCTCGCCAGTTGCCTCGTGCTTCTTAAAGGCCAGAACGCGTCAGCACAGAATGATGCGATGATGCAGGCTTTTTACTGGAACGTTCCGGTCGACGAAGTCAATAAGAACGGAACCTGGTGGACGAATCTTAATGGAAAAGCAATTGAGATGAAGAATGCAGGGATCACCGCAGTGTGGGTGCCCGCTCCTTCGAAAGGAAACTGGGGCATCACCGACATGGGATACGGTGTCTACGACCACTATGACCTGGGTAATTATTTCCAGAAAGGAACAACGGAAACACGCTTCGGCAGTCGGGCCGAGCTGACAACAATGATCAACACCATGCACAGCACCGCGAATGGGAAACCACGGATCGATGTGTATGCCGATATCATCCTAAATCACCTTTACGGTAAGGATGTCTTCGAGGGCACTGAGAACGAGCAGGTCAATCCGGCGGTGAAACAGTACGTCTTCGACCAGGCGGTACGTGGCGGAACCCAGTATGTTCCTTATCCGACAAATGAAATCAAATGGGTGATCCCGGCCAATGCAGGAACGGGTGACTATTTCATTAAGATTAAGGGATACGCTTTGAACTGGGGAGCGGATGCGAATCAGCGGGGATATGATCTTCAAATCGATTATACCGGAGGAGGATTCAACGGAATCTCCTCATGGGAAAGCGAGCCAAACAATGGCAACGGATCTTCGAATGTATTCCCCGGGTCGGGCCGTACTGTACAAGGTCTTATCAGCTCTTCTTCCGATGTGGATGAATACAAAATCACAAAGTCAAGCGCCACTGCGCCGATCGTCATCCGCCTGACCGCGAGAAAATATGAGAACAGTCAATGGCAGTGGGCACCACAGGAGAATGGTTATTACCCTTTTGAAATCTGGCGCAATGGTGTCAACCTGGCTCCATCCACATTGCAGGCGCGGACTGCGACAAATATCACGTACGTCAATCACACCGGCGCCGGTGAAGCTAACTATTCCTGGACATACACAGATTTTCATCCGGTGGATAATGCTGATTTCCTCACCAACTGGGAATGGAACGGCGGGAATGATGCAATCATCCCGAACACAAAAGGTTTTGGTAACGATCTCAACACGTATAGCACAACCGTTAAGACGCGCCTGAAGAACTGGGGTTACTGGATGGCTAACACGATTGGGTTCGATGGATTCCGTCTGGACTTTGTGCGGGGCTTTCAGGTAGACTTTGCCAGAGAGTGGATCGCGAACCTCCCTTTGCTGAATGGTCAGCAACGTTTCATTGTAGGTGAATACTGGGGACCTGATTTTCGTATCAAGGAATGGGTCAACGGACTGGCTGCAGGCGGAGTTGACGGAGATGGTTTTGACTTCCCGCTGAAATCTTCACTAACTGGTATGTGCAACGGAAATGGCGGCGGCTGGGATATGCGTTGGTTGAATAACGCTGGAATGGTTCGCAACAACAACGGTCATGCCTTACCGGGAACTTCAGTCGTCACCTGGCTCGAGAATCATGACACAGGAAAGGAACATGACAAGTGGGTGACCAAAGACTGGAAGATGGGGTATGCGTACATACTCACCCATGAAGGCCGTCCCTGCATTTTTTACCCTCATTACTATGGGGTAACGTTGGTAGACAATCACAACCCTGCCACTACGGTCACAATTCCCTCAGCACTGAAAGGAGACATCAACAAACTTCTTTTCATTCGCAAAACGTATCTTGGCGGAATCATATCCGTGTTAAGCGCTACCGGCAATCCTTATCCCGCCGGAGACGCTCATGATGTCTACATCGCGCGCAGACAAGGAAACGGTACAAAGAACGGAGCCATCGTCGTGATCAATGATAACGATTCTCAGACAAAAGGACTCTGGGTGAACAGCTCTCCATCTGGTTTTCAGAACTGGGCCGGAGTCACACTCGTCAACGCCTTCAATAATGCAGAGACCGTGACCGTCCAGGCGGATGGACGTGTTTATCTGTCTGCTCCCTCTCGTGGTTACGCAGTTTATGTACGTCAGAACGAATACGTGGCGTACACTCCTCCATCAACGACGGCATCGATTATGGATGACGTTGAAGTGATTGAAGAAATCGCTGAAAGTGATCACATCCAGTTGTTCCCTAACCCCGCGAGTGAAAGAGTAGTCATCAGAACCGCGGACGCACCAAACACGCCGTTCCACATCACGATCGTATCGGGAATAGGAACTGTTTCCGCAACTGAGGAGATCAGAAATGATTCAAACTCGTACGAAGTTGATACACGTGATTTTGGAAATGGCCTTTACATCGTCAAAGTAAGAAGCGGTAACAAGCTTCATAACAAAAAGCTGGTGATTCAGCGATGAACAGGTAAGCAGCTTGAAAACTCGTTAACCGGAAGAGGCCATCGAAAGGTGGTCTCTTTTCTTTATTAAACCACTTCAGCGACAGGTTCGATCCAATCGCCATGGTCACGGATAAGGTTGATCAGCTCGTCAACAGCCTGCGCAGTCGGAACGTTGCGCCGGACTACCTCCTTGCCTTTGTAAAGTGTGATCCTTCCTGGTCCGGATCCCACATATCCATAATCCGCGTCAGCCATTTCGCCGGGACCATTTACAATACATCCCATGATGCCAATCTTCACACCTTTAAGGTGGCTGGTCCTCGAACGGATCTTTGCAGTGGTCTCCTGCAGATCAAACAACGTCCTGCCACATGACGGACATGAGATATACTCTGTCTTGGAAATACGTGTGCGTGTAGCCTGCAGGATATTGAATGCAGTTTCATTCACAAGCTTGTCACCCAGATCCCCCCCGGAAAGAAAAACGCCATCGCCAAGGCCGTCGACAAGAAGACCGCCAAGATCGGTTGCGGCATACAACTGAAAGTCTTCCGCTGTGATCCCACCATAGGTCCTGGCGATGATCACAGGCACAGGACAATCATTATTCATGAGTTCAACGAAAGCACGGCGTTGTTCCGGCATCGCATGAAGATTGTTTGAATGCAACACCAGCACTGTCGCATTGTCTGCAGACAACGAAGACATCAATACGTTATCAATCTCATGGATGGTGGCGTGTACAAAATTCAGCTCCGTTGATTTTTGATCAGCACTGAGATATTCCTTAACAGAGAGATACGGATAGGTACGTGGTCTCCCGTTCTGAATAAGCCATGTATTATAGTTCAGAATTATTCCCAGCGTACCTGGAATATCAAATTCAACAAGATTATCTCCTGTAAAGATGAAGTCGCAGGCAAAGTCAGAAATATTCCATTTGTCCAGAGGAACAGAATAGTTGTAGCCAACCGCGAACAAAGACGCCGGGGTGATCTTCGGGCGATGCGACAGATCTGCAATGACACGGGGTACGGTATGTTCGCCTCCGATATTGATTACTGACTTTGTCTTGCGGCGGTTATACTCAAACGGGGTGACAGGGTAATGCTTTATGGCAGCAATCTCCGTATGTGACCCGCGCTGATCGTATCGTTTTGCCAACGCAAAGGCTACTGGAACTTCAGCCTCGGGTTCTTCTGTAAGGCTTACGCGGATCGTATCTCCTAATCCATCTTCAAGAAGCGTCCCGATTCCTACCGAAGATTTTATTCTTCCGTCTTCGCCATCACCAGCTTCTGTTACTCCCAGGTGGAGCGGATAAGGTTTAAACCCTTCCTCATCCATTTTCTGCACCAGCAGCCTGTACGCCTGCACCATCACCTGCGGGTTGCTGGACTTCATGGAGAGAACAATATTAAAGAAAGACTCATCCTCGCATATCCGGAGGAATTCAAGCGCAGACTCAACCATTCCTACAGGGCTGTCGCCATAGCGGCTCATAATCCGGTCTGACAAAGAGCCATGGTTTGTACCAATGCGCATAGCCGTGCCGTATTCCTTGCAGATGCGGATCAAAGGGATGAACTTCTGCCTGATACGATCCAGCTCCGCCTGGTAGGAAGCTTCAGTATATTCAATCGTTTCGAACCTCTTCTTGTCGGCGTAGTTACCGGGGTTGATGCGGACCTTTTCAACGATGCGCGCCGCAAGTTCCGCAGCATTGGGGGTGAAATGAATGTCGGCAACAAGGGGAACGCTATATCCGCGAACACGCAATTCTTTCTTAATTACCTCCAGGTTCTGAGCCTCTTTCACACTTGGAGCAGTGATCCGAACGTACTCGCATCCCGCCTCCACCATGCGGATCGTCTGTTCCACCGACCCCAGCGTATCCATTGTATCGACCGTGGTCATCGACTGCACACGAATGGGATTATTTCCACCCATAGGCAGATCACCGATCTTTACTTCGACGGTTTGACGACGGCTGTACTTTACCAGGCTGTTACAATAACCTTTGATGGACTCTACTGACGGATTCACATTATGGATTTAGCTCAAAATTACGGGGAAAACCTGAAAATGCCTCAGGGACAGACACCCGATTGACAAACAATAACCACAGGCGTATTGTTCTGATCAGATATCACCGAGCTGCGGCCTAATAATAATTTCTTCCACCACGCTGCGCGGCGACAACTTGTAAGCGGACCAGATCGCCTCGGCGATGTCCTCCGACGGGATAAACCGACTTTCGGGAAGATCCACACCTTCCCAGCTTGACGTAAAAGTCGCCCCCGGCATTACAGCACTTACGCGGACTCCAAAGGGTTTCATCTCCTCCCGAAGACCCTTTGAAAACCCCAGCAGGGCGAACTTCGAAATGGCATAAGATCCTCCATTAGGATAGGCCTTTATACTTGCTATCGAGCAAAGATTAAAGATGTATCCCCCCCTCTTTGATTTCATACCCTCTATCAATCCACGGGTGGTATGATAAGCGCTGTAAAGATTGGCATTGATCATACTCTCGAGCGTCCCCTCCTCCTCGGTAGTTAATTCACCGGGAATAAAATACCCCGCGTTGTTCACGAGCACATCAACCGGTCGATGGAGCGAACTTACAAACTGACAAAACCCCTTCACATCCTCCCTCCTGCTCATATCCGCAGCGTACACATGTATGTGAACACCCAGGACCTTTTCAATAGATTGCTTCAACTCTTCCAGGTCTCTTTTCGTACGCGCACAGGTCACCACATCGAATCCTTCAGATGCAAACTTCTCAACCACAGCGCGTCCGATGCCCTTGCTTCCTCCGGTCACCACAATGAGTTTGTTCATAAGATTATTTATTCAATTTTTGGGTATCTTTCGCAAGATAGTGTATTGAGGGCACGAACAGGTGCCGGATTGAAATATCTATGATATCCGAGATAGGCAAGTATTTTATTTTCTTAGGCAATCTTTTCAGGAACCGCGAGTCCCTGAAAACATACTACAAGCTGGTGATGGAGGAATGTGTGCAGATTGGCATCGGCTCATTCTTTCTGGTCGCACTCGTTTCAACTTTCATGGGCGCAGTGACGACGGTGCAGACCGCGTTCAATATGGTCAGCCCATTGATCCCTGATTATGTTATCTCTCAGGTGGTTCGGGAAATGACAATACTCGAGCTGGCTCCCACGATCATATCAGTAATCCTGGCGGGGAAAGTTGGCTCTTCAATGGCAGGTGGTATCGGAACAATGCGGATAACCGAACAAATCGACGCACTTGAAGTAATGGGGATCAACTCTGTTTCCTATCTCGTACTTCCGAAAATTGTCGCGTCTGTTCTTATGTTTCCGATGCTGGTCATCTTTGCCGGATTCTGTGCGCTCTTCGGAGGCTACATCGTCGGTACAATTGGTGAAATCATCAGCCCGAATGACTATGTGTACGGACTTCGTTTCAGCTACAATTCATTTACTGTAACATTCGCGCTGATCAAGTCACTTGTGTTTGCATTCCTCGTTTCTTCCATTTCATCGTATCAGGGATATTACACACAAGGTGGCGCTCTTGAGGTCGGCGTTTCAAGCACCAAAGCGGTTACCACCAGTGTGATCGCTGTCCTGCTTGCAGATTATTTCCTGGCTCAACTCCTCCTCGTAAGATGATCGAAATATCAAACATATCGAAGAAGTTCGGCGACAAAACAATCCTCGAAAACATCAACGGTGTCTTCGAGAAAGGGAAACCTAACCTGATCATCGGTGCCAGCGGAACAGGAAAGAGTGTTCTCCTGAAATGTATCGTTGGCCTTGTGAAGCCCGACACCGGATCTGTCTTCTTTGATGACCGGGACTTCTATGAAGGATCGCGTGATACAAAAGTGGAAATCAGACGGGAGATGGGAATGCTCTTCCAGGGTGGCGCACTCTTTGACTCAAAGACAGTGGAACAAAATGTGATGTTCCCTCTCGATATTCTCACCACCATGAAGCCGGATGAGAAGCTTGATCGTGTGAACTTCTGCTTGAAAAGGGTAAGCCTGGAGAACGTAAACAAAAAGATGCCTTCCGAGATCAGCGGAGGGATGAAAAAACGCGTTGGTATCGCCCGCGCTATTGTTAATAATCCGAAATACCTGTTCTGCGACGAACCCAACTCGGGACTCGATCCGCAGACTTCCGTTCTTATCGATGACCTCATCCAGGATTTGTCGGAAGACTACGACATGACTACTATCGTGGTGACACACGATATGAACTCAATGATCGGTATCGGAGAAAAAATTATGTTCCTGTACAAGGGACATAAACTCTGGGAAGGGACCAAGAATGACATCACACACTCCGGTGTAAAGGAGCTCGATGATTTTGTATTCGCCAACAAAGTAATGAACAGCATGCGTCGCTGATCACCAGCCAAACCTACATCCTGGATTTCTTCAACATCCACTCAAAGACATCGGGATGCTCAATTCCGGGACTCTTCCTCCAGTCAGGATAGTGAATTCGCTTTGATCGAAGATCAATATTATTAAAGCTGTTGGCTGGAATGTTAATTCTCCCTGCGTTATTTGAGCGAGTGCCAGCGTGACGGCTTAAAATTTAGTAAATTCGATACCTCTCAACCTATGCTCGTGGGACTTCAATTTGACGAGAAAGTCGTAGCGCAATTGTTTGACCTCCAACCCGACGCGGTAGTATGGTATGCCGCAGTAGTGGAGGACGGACGAATTACTGATTTTGAATACCGCTACTGCAACGCTGCCGCCATCGTTTTGATTGGCGCTCAAAAGGAGGACATTCTTGGTTCTTCAGTAAAGGATTCTCCGTTTCTCGATGAAGTGACGCGTCAACATATCTTTGAGCAATGCCTTACCGTGTTCAATGGTGAAAAGCCTCTCGAATTCACATACTATAGTCCTGTATTTAAAAAATATCTCAACGTACAGAGAAGCAAGGCACTTAACGGAATCCTGAGTGTTACGCGGGATAAGACCGCCGAAGTTATCGCCGATCTCGAAAGAGAAAGCCAACGTAATCTTTTCAGATCAACCATCAACGCGTGTCCGGCAAGCATCGCACTGTGCGAAAGCATGGACGGCACCGAAAAAGATGCTGACTTCCGGATCGTAATGGTTAATGACAAAATACTGGAGGACTTTGGTAAATCCAGGAAGGATGAAAGCACACTAACCTACACCTGGCTTCATCGCCAGGCGAAAGAAGACGGGGTGCTCACCATTATGAACGCGGTGATGCAAAACGGAACGCTATTTAAAGAAGAAGTATTCCTCAAAAGCATCGACAAATGGTTCCTTCTTACCGTCACGAAAGTCGAGGAAAACCGCGTACTCGTCGTATACCTTGACGTCAACGAGAGCCGCCGCGACAAGAGTGCGCTGCAGGCCCAGGCGGAATGGTTTAACAATATTCTGGGGCATTCCCCCAATGGTATCGTGGCGCTTGAATCTATCCGCGATGATAATGGCGACACCATCGACTTTGCAATCACTCTCGCGAATAAAGCAGCAAAAGACATCGCAAATCTTCCCGAAGACGTCATTGGGAAGCGCATCCTTGCCTTGTTCCCTCAGATAAAAAAAGATGGGTTGTTCGAAGCCCACAAAAAAGTAGTAGAAACCGGAATACCGTTCTCCACAGACATATCATCGGACAACGGTGCAGCTACTCGATGGGTTCGCGTTTCTATTGTCAAGCTCGATAATGGTCTCATTGTTAACTGTACGGACATCTCAGGCATCAAAGGTTTTGAGGATCGCATACGCGACCAGGCTGTTGAGCTTAACTCCATTCTCGACGCATCATTGAACGGCGTGTTTGCCTGTGAGGCTGTGCGGAACGAGGAAGACAGGATCATCGATTTTCGCCTGGTAAAGATCAATGCCGCCTTCAAGCAGATCCTCAAGCTGACAGAGGAAGATGTCATTAACAAGCTATATACTGAAGTGTTTCCCGCCAGCAAACTTTCTGATCTGCTGGAAATACATGCAACGGTGGTAGAGACCGGAAGACCTATTCAGATCGAACAATATTACAAAGACACCAATATCGAAGGGTGGTTCCAACTGTCAATCAGTAAGTGGGGCACCAACGGGTTCGTGCAGACGTTCTACGATTCTTCCAAACTAAAACAACTGCAACTACAGCTGGAGCTCACCATACAGGGATTAAGACGCTCCAATGAAAGGCTTACTGAATTCTCCCATGTGGCCTCTCATGACCTGAATGAACCCCTGCGTAAGGTCATTACATTTTCAAAGCTCTTGAATGATAAGTACGGCCCGGCGCTGGAGGCCGGAGCGAAAGACTATCTGGATCGTATCGAAAAGACCGCCTTCCGGATGCAGGACCTCCTGCAAAACCTGCTGATCTATTCCCGCGTCAGTAAACAGATCCAGTCATTTGAACCGGTTGATCTCAACAACGTGGTGCAGGATGTCGTCTCCGATCTTGAAACGATCATTACACAACGGCAAGGTGTGATCAGAGTTGACAAACTTCCCTCTATCACCGGGGAGAAGGCTCAGCTTCGACAGCTGTTTCAAAATCTCATCAGCAACGGACTGAAGTTTCAACCCAGGGAAAGTACTCCGTTAGTTGAAATACGTAATGCCGGTGTCGGAACCAGCGAAGCTGCTGATTCCACTGATCGTTCGTTTTATATCATTGAAGTTGTAGACAACGGCATTGGTTTCGATCCTATTGAATCAGAGAAAATCTTCCAGCTGTTCCATCGTCTGCATGCGCGCCATGAATATGAGGGCACCGGAATAGGACTGGCCATCGTACAGAAAGCAATGGAGAACCACCATGGCTTTGTAGAAGCATCCAGCGAACCCGGGAAAGGATCGAAGTTTCGTCTTTATTTTCCGCGGTGATCAACGATCAACGAAGCAGGATCGTATCTTCAATAGAAATTTCTTGAGTTTCAGACAAAGTCACATGAAAAAATCTAATCGCAGATCTTCCGAGATTTGCTCGATGCATTCCTCAAGCAAACTAAGATTCAAAGCCTCATGCCATAACAAAAACTCAAGCAATCGGTTTTAACGCAAGTCAGTTTTAACAATCTTCCATCCCGTTACATCGCGTATCAAATCGATACTTCCAACAAAATAGAATAATCCATCAACTTTAGCGTCCATCGTTCTCGCTGACACCTTCAAAATTGCCTTGTTATTCTCGATATCAATTCTGTCAAATTGAATGTAATATTTAATCAGCCGCGAAAATAAAAACGCATCATTCCGAACAAAGACCCGGTTGTCAGAAAAGCTCATATCAATCTGGTATTTCCAATCACGATATCCAAGATATTTGCTAGTATCCATTGAATTTTTCAGGACGTCATTATAAGCAATAAATAATGGATGATCTCCTTTATGGTCGTAAGCATATAAAATTGAATTCAATTTAGGATCAATGACCAATTTCTCAACGAGCTGATAGACCACATCATCTTTCATCTGTGCCGTTGCGATCTGCAAGGGAAAAATTAAAATAACAATCAATACTCGAATCATCATTTTGGTATTAATGGTGAAAAACTCATAGCAACAACATACGTGCTTCCACTCTTTGAAGCATCATCGAGTACAAATAGATAAGTTAGTCTGTGATCGTAATTCTCCTCGAACCCAGTGAAGCCATGAATGTTGGTGTTACCAGGCACGAGACCCAGACGATCTGTTGGCGTTATTAAACTTCTGTCTCCAATTCCTACCGTCAGATACGTCAGGCCCAATCTCCATTCAAACTGATTCGGCTTCGCTTCAGGTTTTAGTATGTACTGATATCCGTTATGATACAAGTGGTTAAATAAGGCCTGTTGATCAAATTTTCCAGTCCAGCCTTTTTGATCCACGATATTCTGAAGGTCATTCACAAACTGCGTGAATGGTTTATCGTACATCTCAGCGAGTTCAGCAGTGGTTGGCAACCCTTGCTGGGCACGCTAGAGTCCGATTGAAAACAAAAGTTAATTTATTTATAAACTCAGTCGTGACGTTTTTTCCATAGTTTCTCTCTTTCAACAAAACCGCCGAAGTAATAATGGTGAATCGCGGAATCGTTACCCTGAATCAACAGAGCTGTATCAATCTCTTCGGATAGCCTTTTAAGTTCAACTCTAACGCCGTCTCCCAAAAGCAAAAACTCATTCTTACTTACGCGTTGAAGTTCTGCATGTAGGAATGGTGTCTTTAGTGAATCATTTCGAATCTCATACGGAAGGAGCCTCGGACCGCCCCCTTCCGTGTAAGTCCAATAAAAATCGTGGGTACAAATTATTTCCCCGTACACCGAATCATTCTCAATATATGACCAAATCCCCTCAAGCATTAGATGCTGATTGTCGCTAATGTTTGTTTTGGGTTTCCCGCATGACGTGGTTAGTATAATAAAAATACAGGCCGTCGTTAGGGCTAAGTTATTTTCCTTTAACATATTTTAAAAAAAGTTGAAAATCTGACAAATTTTGGAAGTACAAGCTAGCCATGCGATCATTGTTCTGATATGTGCCGTAGATTGTTAAGGCATATGGGTATCCACTACGAATCACATTTCCGCTGTTTGCCGACGTTGGCATCGAAGCAGGATCTTTGTCCCAACCTTTGCCGTGATTGTAGGTATCGGCGTATTGATAGTACGGCTGAACAATATCGATTATCCGACCATCATAACCCTTGGCCGTGCCAGGTTCGTGAACTCCTAATTTTAAGTAAAATTTGACATTTTTGAACTTCCTTTCATACTCAGAATTGAATGCCGCCTGAGATTGCGTCAGATTGGCAATGTCAAAAAGTTGAGACATAACATAATCAGTACCAGACCTGCTCCAGTCGTACGCTGTAGCAAAAGCTTCCATAAGCTCAGGCAAGGACGCTTTAGAGACATTAATCGGATAACTATCTTGCTGGGCTTTCTTACCTCCACCTCAAGAATTACCACCTGTCGGGGTAGCGCCGGCAATCGCGCTGCTTTCTCCACCTTCACCAGTTTCCTCGCTCTTCCAAACACTGCCAATTATTTGTATCGCTCCTGACTCGGGATCAACTGTAAAAATTACAGTTGGTGCTAAGCCTTCTGTCTTGTATACTGCAGGCTTCGCCTCCTTCGTCGTAGCTCTTATACCCTCCGTGGCAAGTTTATACGACGAACCGCCAGAACCCCCGAGCCCCACATCAAACGGCATCATTCCATCTGGATCAATGAATCTTACCGGATTGTTAAAAGCATACGTATAAACGCTCCACCTCCTCATCTGCTCCGCCATCGGATCTCCAACTCCGCATCGCGCAATGTCCGGCATGTACATTCTCGCTCCGTAATCCAGCCAGTCGAGATCCAGCTCGTCCTGAAGCTCTTTCCCATTGTACTGGTATTTCTGTTCGACGGAATTGTCAGCCTGGTAGGCATTGAACGTCAACCCGAAGGGATAGTAGTCTGCAGCGCTTTGAATCGCAGTGTGATGCACGATCTTCAGATCATCGAAGTACACATTGGTCTGAACCGCCTGTTCGTTGCTTAAATATATGTATAAGTAGCCTTTTTTCTTCACCTTCACACCCATGGAAAACAGAGCTAAGTTCGACTTCGAAATATTCTTCACTAACGGTGGAAGCATCAGGGGTGAAGATTTCCGCCTTGACATCGAAGGTGATAACATTTCCGACAAACAGATCGCTGACTACCTCGTCGCTGATATGCGACTGCTTATGGTCGGAAAAGTTAACATCATAAACAAAGTCGTCTTTCAGGAGAAGCATAAGCGGAAACCTTTCAATCAGGCTTCACGAAAGATGCTTGTCGACCTGAGCCATACCATCGAAGACGGACTCGTTACTTACAAAGGATTACCCCCTCCCCTCATCTGCGATTATCTGAGTCGCGAAGAATCGAGGAAGTTCTATGACGAAGGAACGGAATTCCAGATCGCGCGCATAGAGATGGTTTCAAATACCGGTACCTATCTCGACTGCCCTTTCCATCGATTCGAAAACGGAAAAGATCTTTCCGAAATAGAACTGGAAGCATTTACCGACCTCGAAGGCATTGTGGTTCGCGTGTCCTATGAAACCAGTCTTGCTGTATCGGCGGAACACCTGAAAAATCTTGAGATACGAAATCGCGCAGTACTGATTCACACCGGATGGGACAAACACTGGAACACCCCCGCCTATTATGAGAACCATCCGTATCTAACAGAAGATGCCGCAGAATATTTAAGAGACTGCGGTGTAAAGCTCGTAGGCATTGACTCGCATAATATTGATAACACCACCAGGAAGATCCGCCCTGTTCATTCCACGCTCCTGGGTAGCGAGATTCTGATCGTTGAACACCTCTGTAATCTCCAGCATGTACCGGATGAAGAATTCTTATTCAGCGCAATACCGCCAAAGTTCAAAGGTGTCGGCACTTTCCCTGTGAGGGCGATGGCCAAAATCAAATAAGATCCCCTAGGCAAAAGGTCACTTGAGAGCGTTGAAGATTATCTCTACTGGATGGAGTGCCTTTCTTCCCGTGCCATCCTTGATCTGATGTCTGCAGCTCGTACCAGGTGCCGCGATAATAACATTATCAGGTTGCTTTCGCACTGTCGGAAACAATACAAGCTCTCCGATCTTCATTGAGATATCATAATGCTCAGCCTCATACCCGAACGATCCGGCCATGCCACAACATCCGGAAGGAATCATATGCACTTCATTGGAGCCCATCCGGGTAAGGATGATCTTCACCGGCGTCATCGATGAGAGCGCTTTCTGCTGGCAATGACCGTGCACTTTGATGAGCGCCTTCTGCTCTTTAAACAAATTCAGATCAATGTTACCAAGCTCCAGCTCACGGGCAAGAAACTCTTCGATGAGGAATGTATACGCAGCGATCTCCTTTGCTTTGGTTTTCTCCTCACCGCGAAGCAGGTCGGGGTATTCGTCCTTGAAGGTGAGGATTGCGGAAGGTTCGACGCCGACGAGAGGAGTGTCCGCACTCACCAGAGGATGATACAAGGATACATTCCGGCGCGCCAGGTCTCTGGCCTCTTCAAGAAATCCCTTTGAAAGGAAGCTACGGCCGGAAGGATCGTGATTCACGACTTTCACTGCGTATCCCAATCTGTCGAGTAGCTTCACCGTGGTGATCCCTATTTCAGCCTCGTTATAGTTTAACAACTCATCGACAAAAAGATGGACAGTCTTGATCGGTTTCTTCACCGTAGGACGAAACTCTTTCTCGAACCAATACCTCCACGTAGTAGTGGAAATTTCAGGCATGCTGCGCTTCTTCGCGAAACCCATGATCGCCTTTGCTGCGTTTCCTGTGAGTTGATTTCCAAACACCAAACGGTAACCCCATGGAAGCAGCGAAGCCAGCTTCATACCTGCGGCGAAATTTCCGATCAGACGATTTCTCAGCGGCACTCCCTTGGCCTTATAATACTGATACTGCCACTCCTGCTTCAGCTTGCCCATGTCAACATTCGAAGGGCATTCCGACTTGCAGCCTTTACAGCTAAGGCACAGATCCATTACCTCTTTGATCTCTTCATGCGCGAAGGGATTGGCGAGGTCACTACGGGTAATCATCTCGCGAAGAATATTCGCACGAGCCCTCGTTGTATCCTTCTCGTTCCGTGTGGCCATATAGCTGGGACACATAGTGCCACCGCTGATCTGCGACTTCCTGCAGTCACCACTGCCATTGCATTGCTCGGCGGTTCGAAGGATTCCCATTGTCTCGGAAAAATCCAGAATGGTATCGAACTCCTTCGTCTCCTGGTCACGCTCATAACGAAGGAAGGTATCCATCGGTGGTGTGTCAACGATTTTTCCAGGATTAAAAACATTCTTCTCATCCCACACCTTCTTCAGCTCGCGAATGAGCGCGTAGTTATGATCACCAATTATCTGGCGGATAAACTCTCCTCTCAGACGTCCATCACCATGTTCACCACTAAGCGATCCGTTGTATTTCTTCACCAGTGTGGCCGTCTCTTCCGCGATCTTACGAAACAGGTTGACACCTTCCGTTTTCTTAAGGTCTATGATCGGCCGAAGGTGAAGCTCACCGGAGCCCGCATGTGCGTAGTGTACACTATACAGGCCGTGACGTTTCAACACTTCGTTCATGTCGGCGATGTAAGCAGGAAGATCATTCACATCGACGGCGGTGTCTTCAATAACCGGAACAGGCTTCTCATCTCCGGGCACATTTGAAAGCAATCCGAGTCCCGCCTTCCTGAGATTCCATACTTTCCTGATGTTTTCACCTGCGACCACAGGATAAGAATAGCCTAGATTCTTAGACTTTAGGTCGGCAATAAGCGCAAGAGCAGCGCTCTCTGCTTCGTCGTCCGACTCTCTGGTGAGCTCCGCCACCAGAATGGCCTGCGGATCACCTTCAATGAAAAAACGGTTCTCTACCTGTCCGCGATTTCGCTTCGTCGCCTCAAACACGTAATGGTCCATCAGCTCCACCGCCGAAGGATTGTGCTGTAACGCAACAAGGTTGGCATGCAACGACTCGTCTATGCTATTGCAATGGATACACACCAGCTTTTTGTGTGGCGGCTCAACCTTCGACAGTTTCAGTTTTGCCCTGGTCACAAACACCAGCGTACCCTCCGACCCTGCTACGAGGCTACAGAAGTTGAACTTGCCACCATTCGTATTGAACGGCTGCATCCGCGCCAGCATATCAACAGCGTATCCGGTATTACGACGGGGTATAGTGTATTTTGGGAACTCTTTTTCGATCTCTTCGATGTTCCGCGTATCTGAAAGAATTCTCTTTGTGTGAGCATATAGGGATCCTTCCAGTGTAGGTTCATTAGCCTTCTTTTCGAACTCCTCATTGGAAACGGGGCCGAAAAAGACTTTGCTTCCATCCGATAAATAACCTTCGAGTTCGAGAAGATGCTCGCGGGTGCTGCCATAGATAACAGAATTGGAGCCACAGGAGTTATTGCCGATCATACCGCCGATCATTGCGCGGTTAGCGGTTGATGTTTCAGGTGCGAAGAAATATCCAAAAGGCTTCAGATAGGCATTCAGATCGTCACGAACGATTCCGGGTTGAACGATTACCCATCCTTCCTTTTCATTCAATTCGATGATGCTCGTAAAATGGCGGGAGACGTCAACAACGATACCGCTACCCACAACCTGTCCCGCCAGCGAAGTTCCGGCCGTCCTTGGTATCAGCGATGTTCCGTTGGCGTTGGCAAAACGGATCAAACGTTCAATGTCTTTTTCTGTCTTTGGAATAGCAACGGCCAAAGGCATCTCCCGGTAGGCGGATGCATCAGTCGCATACAACCTGCGAATTGTGTCGCCGGTAAGAAATTCGCCATCCATGTCTTTTACTAAAGCCTCGAAATTCATGGCCGCAAAACTACGGAAGGATTGCTATTCTACCACACTAACCGCCGCCTGAAAAAATGAATTGTTTAGGGTTTACGAGTGCGAAAGCGATATGGAATAAGGTTTAATGGAAGTAAAAGACAAATAAGAATGATGAAACGATATTCCCCTCCTTCCGGGGATGGTGGTCTGGAAGTCACATTTCTGATACGCACACTCACCTCTAAAGCGGCGAAACCCTTATTCGTTGCCCTAACGGTCATTAGGCTTAGCGCTCACGGATAAGGTCGACAGTACCTACCATTTCATTGCTCACATGATCGTCGGAATAATAGAAATCGAGTGCAGCAGTGTCCTTTTCCATCTTCACCAGGATGTCGACAAGCGAAATGGTAAACACACTTCCATTTTTCACCGTCGGCGCGATGCCAATTCCGGAAGGATTGCTCGTATATTCAAGCTTCAGTAACGTCTGATTCCCGGTCTTTACTTCGAGTCTGCTACTGAAAGTCGACTTCACGTCGTAGTTAAAGGTGGCTACTATCTCACCGGGAGAAGCTGCGTCTACGACCAATTTAGCCTGCGGCACTACACGGCCGTCTTTGGGATCACCTTCCAGGATCAACTGCTTATTGTAATAGAAATTCCATTTTGGAAGGCGTTCCACCGCGTCGCCACCGAAAAAGAAAACAAGCAGGAAGGAGATTGCCACTTTCATAAACTAAGATTGAAAAATCGGATGCCTGAACGGAATCCTCAGACAGGGGCAAAGGGAATGCAACACCGAGAACGGAATCTCAACATTGTTTCCTTTTCCAGGAAAGAAAAATCGGCTTCTTACCCTGGCGTTACTTACCTTAGAAAAATTATGGCCATGGATGAAAGGAAGATCTTCACCCTTGCGGAAGTCACGCGGAGCATTCAAAAAACTATCTCCGAGCGATACCGCACATCCTTCTGGGTGAAAGCCGAGATGAACAAGTTAAACCATTACTCCCATTCTGGTCATTGTTATCCTGACCTGGTTGAGAAAAAAGATGGACGCGTGATTGCCCAGATGCGCGCCAGTCTCTGGAAAGATGATTTCCGCCGGATCAATCATAAGTTCCTCTCCACGCTGAACGAACCTTTGAAGGACGGCATCAATATTCTTTTCCTTGCCTCTATAAATTTCGACGCAGTCCACAGCCTAAGCCTCAGGATTATCGATATCGATCCTGTGTACTCACTGGGCGAGCTCGAACGCGAGAAGCAGGAATCCATCAGGCGGCTGACGGAAGAAGGTATCTTCAATGCGAACAAAGCCAGGAAGCTTGAACTCCTTCCTCAGCGCATCGCGGTGATCTCCGTTGAAACCAGTAAAGGATACTCGGACTATATCAACATCCTGGAAAAAAATCCCTGGGGGTATCGATTCTTCAACGTACTCTTTCCGTCTCTACTGCAGGGAGAACGATCTGTGGGGTCCATCCTCAACCAACTGCGCCGCATAAAGAAAGTGATTACGCATTTTGATGCGGTGGCTATCGTTCGTGGTGGCGGTGGGGATGTCGGGCTTTCATCTTACAATAACTATGAACTCGCAAGGGAGGTTGCGCTATTTCCGATTCCCGTGTTTACAGGTATCGGACATTCTACGAATGAAACTGTTGTAGAATTGGTGGCGCACAAGAATGCGATCACACCATCAGAGCTCGCAGATTTCCTTATTCGCCGTTTCCACGACTTCGCCGAGCCCCTGAGAAAAGCCAAGAAATTAGTCATTGAGGCTTCCTCTGCAATTTTATATGATGAAAAGTTCCGCCTCGAAAACCTGTTAAGATACTTTCAATCGATCACCCGAAACCACCTGCTGCGAAGTCGTCATGCCTTGAACGGATGTACCTCGGTCCTCGGACAGGAATCAAAATTCCTGATCAGAAGAGAGGCGGAACGAATTCTTCAAAAGACAACCCTATTACGAGAAGTGAGTGAATCTGAGTTGAATAATCATCGCGATGTTATCGGCGAGCTTGGACAGGAACTGGCATCCGCGGCAGGATCAACATTAGAGATGGCGAAACAAAACGTGGAACGGGCGGAGAAGAGTGTATCCATTATGGATCCGATCAATGTTTTGAAGAGAGGTTTTTCGATCACGCTGAACGCGGAAGGAAAAACGGCATCACCGAAAAATGTTGAAGACGGGGAAATGATAAGAACTATATTTGCAGACGGCGAACTCATCAGCCGTGTAGAGAAAGGAAAACAACCATGATGAACGACTCAGAGCAACCCAGCTATACACAGGCATTCGAAGAACTGCAAAGGATCGTCCAGGAAATCGAGAATGGCAAAATCTCTGTCGATGAGCTTTCCGAAAAAGTAAAAAGAGCCACCATGCTAATCCTGATCTGCAAAGCCAAACTCACTTCAACTGAAGAGTCAGTAAACAATATCCTCAAAGACATCGACGGAGTCACTGAATAGCGCTCTTCCTTAGGCCCCTTCTCCAAAAAAAACAGATATTTCTTTATGGAATTCTGACCGATGCTGAACTTGCCTACTAAGTTGAGTTTCATAATCATCTTTATGCTCTCCTCTAAAATGTGACGTTAATCCAACGCAGAGTCGCAGAGGCGCAAAGAACGCAGAGTTGATTATCTAAACTGAAAGGCAGGATATACAACAAATTATGTCCCTGTCATAAGGCGTCAGCCTTCATGAAAGCGTCCCTTCGCGTCGCTGCGACTCTGCGTTAAAATTGTATTCACACGTTGGAAAACAAACAACAAAAAAAAGAGACCATCAATGGATGGCCTCTCTTCAGTTTAGGTTTGTTTAAAGCCTACCTATAAACTAACTATTTCTTCAGGGTCCAATTCGGTGGTCTATCCTCGTGGAAAATCGGGAAGATTCGACGCTTTTTCAACTCCTGGACAAGACTGCAGCGCCATTTGAATTTACACTTTTAATTATAGATTCCGCATTGTCCGACTGAATATTTACTACATAATGTCGTGGAATCGATGTTGCCTCATGTATTGAGAGACGGGCATGGAATAAGGGTTGCGCGCGAAATATGGCGGTGATAAGGGTAACAAGTAGAACGAGCCTGCAACTAAGGATGAGATTGCAAGGCTTGTAGGTGCTCTATTCGTCTTTATGACTGCTAGTGAAGTAACAAGTAGCAAGTAACAAGTAACAAGTAACAAGTAGCAAGTAGCAAGTAACAAGTACATGCATTAATCTATACGGTGCGTTGGGCCCTTCATGGATAACGGGTGAGGGAGGAAAGCAAACAGAATGAGTGGATGAAACCTGCAGATCGGCATTGAGAATCCCCCCGGGAGGGGGATATTTGTTATCCCCGCATAAATTACCCCTCTGCGTTTCCGCTGCGGCTCCGCGTTTAAATCACCCTTCAAGAAAAGGATGAAACACAAGCGTTAACTATCTGTCTTCCAATTGGCATATTCCCTTACTAAAAAAATTAGAATTGCAGACGCGCGATTATACATAAAACCGTCCTACCTTCACGCCGTATGGCGTTGGAAGTGTCAAGCTTAAATTCGGGGAGTAACGGTAATTGTTATTATATCGGCAACGACCGATACGGTATTCTTGTAGACGCGGGATTGTCGAGGAGAGAAACGGAAAAGCGTCTCAAGCGCTTAGGCCTATCGTTGCAACAGATCAGTGCCATCTTCATCACGCACGAGCATGGAGATCACATTCACGGCATCGCCGGCATCTCCAGGAAACACGCTATCCCCATATACCTTTCGCAGAGAACGCTCGAGCAAACCGGCCTTTCTATCCGTCAGGAACTCATCAGGACTTTCAAACCTTACGAGGAGATCACCATTGGCAACATCAGCGTAAAAGGATTTCCCAAATTCCATGACGCCTGTGATCCACATAGCTTCATCGTTTCCTGCGATGGCGTGAACGTGGGTGTGTTCACCGATGTCGGCGCGCCATGTCATCATATGCGGACGCATTTCGCACAATGTCATGCTGCATTCCTCGAATCCAACTACGATGAGGAAATGCTGGAGAGCGGACGCTACCCCTGGTCTTTAAAAAACCGGATACGCGGAGGCTACGGACACTTGTCGAATCGCCAGGCGTTGAAGTTCTTCCAGGATCATCGTCCACACTTTATGAGTCACCTGTTCCTCTCCCACCTCTCGGGGGATAACAACTCCCCGCATTTGGTGGAGCAGCTCTTCAACCAGGTCGCGGGACGAACCCGGATTGTGGTTGCAGGGCGATATCAGGAAACGCAGCTGTATCGGATTCTCGATATCAATCGGAACTATACCAATAAGCCAGTCCACTCAAGGGCGGTATTGCAAAAATCTCAACTGTCCTTATTCTAGTGTTTTCTTCAGTAGATTGCCTTGCAAACGTGTGAACGAGATACTCCACACTCGCCAAACGGTCGTAATGGAGGCCTGAGTAACGTCCATATCGACAGACAGCAATGGGCATCATGATGTGTGTATTTTTGACGCTTTAGAAGCCCGCTATTTCCTCCAAAAACAATAGGCCGTCAGTTGTGCCCGTCGTAAATAGTTGCCCGCATAATTGGCGGTTCGCTACGGAATCCATAACTTGATACTGAAACCTGCTAAACCATGAAGTACCGACTGGTCTTTGTACTAGGCATCATACACGCTTCATGTTTCGGCCAATTTCAAAAGTTCGCATCCGATCTTTCTTTCAATCGATATTCCACAGAAGACGGACTCTCCCACGCCTCGATAAACGTCATCATTAAAGATTCCAAAGGGTTCACCTGGATCGGCACCGATGATGGATTAAATCGTTTTGACGGAAATCAGTTTCGCATACATAAAAAGATCGCCGACGATTCCACCTCTCTGATCAGCAACCGCATCGAAACACTTTGGGAAGATTCATTATCACGGATCTGGATCGGAACCAAGGCAGGTCTCTCCATCTTCGACCCGCATGTCGAGAAATTCAGGAACTACTCCCGTAATAACCAGGACCCACTGCCGTGCCTTGACCTCGCACATCATAAGCGTACAGGCCGCGTCTGGATAGCCGGAGGAATGCAGGGACTTCGTTATTATGATCCCCGGCCCGATTCTATCATACAACCGCCGGATCAGATCCTTCAGAACCTCAATGCCGTCAAAGTAGAACTCGCCGGTGATATTCTTTATGTCGGCACCATAAACCAGGGACTTTTCGCAATCAACCTCTCTTCAAATACAATTGACCAGGTTACACTCACGCAATCGCCAAAAGCATCACACAGGGCTATAAGAGCTTTGCTGTATGAGGGCCAATCTTTGTGGATTGGCACCGAGGGTGATGGTCTCTTCCGCCTGAATACAGACACGAAAGAAATCAACAGATACGATGTTTCCTCCGGAAAATTATCGGATAATCAGGTGTGGGCGCTGGAACGCGACGGAGACATTCTGTGGGCAGGAACCGATGGAGGCGGACTCAACGCTATCGATACACGAACGAACACAACAAGAGTGCACCGGCATTCCTACTACAATCAACGTTCACTCAGCGGCAACATCATTCGCTGTATCCACAAAGACAGGCTGGGAGACCTTTGGGTAGGAACGTTTACCGGCGGCATCAGCTATCTCCCTGCATTCAGCATCAGGTTCCACAGTTTCCGTAAAGAGCCGGACAACAACAGCTCTTTACCGCACAACTCCGTGCTTTCATTTTGTGAGACATCAAATGGCACGGTGTTCATCGGAACCGATGGCGGCGGACTCGCTTTCCTCCGCGACGGAAAGTTCGGAACACATACTTTCCCACCCGGAGTGACTGCGCCAAAAGTCATTCTTAGCATTCACGAAGACCGTCGCGGAAACATCTGGATCGGAACCTATCAGGACGGGCTGTATCAGATTCTTCCGGATAAACGTGTAAAGCGTTTTACGTATGACGTCAACAATCGTGGATCAATTTCAAGTGATATCATCTGGGATATCGAAGAAGACAACGACGGCAATATGTGGTTCTCCACTGAGGTGGGGCTCAATCGCCTTCTCACTTATGAAAATGATTTCACCAGTTACCGCAATGCGAACACAGATGAGCCGAAAGGACTTTTTACATCCGAAACTACCCAGACACTTCTTCTGGACTCCTCAAACAATTTATGGATAGGCTACTTCGGTAAGCTCAGCAGTTGTTATCTCCCTACGGGACGCATGACAACCTTTGAAAGCAAAGGCAGCAACTCCCGCATCCCGAACAAACAAGTTCTCGCATTACATCTGGATCGTCGTGACAAGAACGTGATCTGGTTCAGTTCCTTCGGCACCGGCATCGTACGACTTCATACCATGGACAAAAAGTTCGAAATCATCTCAGAAGAAAATGGCCTGCCCGGAAGTCAGATCTATTCTATCCAGACAGACAGGAAAGGCATTGTGTGGCTCTCCGGCGATGATGGAATTGTTCGTTACCACCCATTGGAAAAAAACTTTTACCTTTTTGAAACAAGCTTTGGTGTCAATGCATCTCCATTCAGGGAAAACTCAGGGGGACAAACCTCTTCAGGTTATATCATGTTCGGAGGAACCAACGGGTTCTCAGCATTCTGGCCCGCCGATGTTAATTTCCAAAAGAACAGTCTGGATGTAGTGTTCACAGGTTTCAAACTACTCAACGAAGAAGTTCCCATAGATCAGGATATTCTCTCCGCAAGCATTACAGAAACAAAGGCGCTTGAGATCCCCTACGAAAGGGCGAAGTTTCTGGACCTTGAATTCTCAGCACCTAATTTCCTTTCATCAGCAGTGGTACAATATCAGTACATGCTTGAGGGGTTCGAAGAAAACTGGCATACCGTCGATAACAAAACCATCAGCTTTACAAATTTACTTCCCGGCAAGTATGGATTGAAAGTAAAAGCCGGATTTCCTTCCGGGATATGGGGTGACGAGACACTGCTTCGCCTTACTGTTACAGCGCCGTGGTGGATGCGATGGTATGCCCGTGTCGGATTACTCTTGCTGGTCGTAGGGATTGGTCTCGCATATTATCGTTACCGAACTTATAGTCTGAATAAACGCAAGGCAGAACTCGAGACCATCGTTGCCGCACAGAACCAGGAGATCCGCGATAAGAACCAGGAACTCGCTAAACGAAATCAGGAGCTGAGCGCTCACAACGAGGAGTTGCTGGCGAACAGAGAGACGATCAGTCTTCAGAATAAGATGTTGTCTGACGCGCAGGTGCAGCTCCGTGAAATAAATCAGTCTCTGGAGAAGCTTGTCCAACAACGTACAGAGAAGCTTAATGAGACGATCTCCCAGCTCAACAAGACTATCAAAGAGCTGGATGCATTTCTTTACAGCGCGTCTCATGACCTGGTCTCCCCTCTCAAATCAATACTGGGACTGGTTCACCTTGCCAAGCTCGAAAACCGTAATAAACGCATCGAAAGTTATTTCACACACATTGAGATAAGTGTCAATAAGCTTGAGGCCATCATTCAGATGCTGATGCAGCATTCATTCAATTCCAAAACAGATCTGAAGCTTGAGCCTGTCGACCTGCGCAGATTGATTGAGGAGACCGTTGGAGAGCTGCGTTTCTTTCCGGAGGCTGAAAGGATCAATTTTAACTTCACGCTGAAAGACGCGCAAATCCTCTCCGATGCACATCGTCTTAAAATTGTATTGAGCAACCTCCTGGGAAACGCGGTGAAGTATCATGACACCAGGAAAAAAGAAAACGTCGTTAAGGTTGACTTCAAACGTTCCGGATCAAACTGGATGCTTGAGATTGTAGACAATGGTATAGGGATCGAACGCGATCGGCTCGACAGAGTATTTGAGCTTTTTTATCGCGCGACTGAAAGCGCGAAGGGATCTGGCCTCGGGCTTTACATTGTGAAAGATACAGTAGACCGTCTTGGCGGAAGCATTAGCGTCGATTCGGAGATCGGTGAGTGGACAAAATTCACACTTTCCTTTCCTGTGAATAGTGTGACGATGCTGAATTAGATCCACCGTGTTCTTATGGCAGCCATCAGATTACGCGGACAATCTATGTAACAAAGAACAAATCACACCGCCGGTCTTGAAACAGCCTTCTCGGTTGGTTTCTTGATGCGTGATCTTGAAAGCCTGATCTTTCGTTCTATGGCACTTTCAGAAACTTTGAGCATTAACACGATCACCAGCTTAATGAGAATGCTATAACTGATACTTTCACCGAACACTCCAATCAACGGTTCCACAACCAACTCTTCAAGTACAAAGAGAACAATGGCAATGAAGTAGATGATTGCGTAAGCACTTTTTCCTGCTTCTGCGCGAGTCAGGTCGTCAAGCGCTTTCTGCAGTGAAGTATTGTTTTCAAAAAGTTCACGATTGGATTTATGAAGCTTTCGTTCGAGCCTCCCGCTGATCCAGGTGAGAAAGCGTGTTTGATCCAGCAATGACTTATACTTTCGCGTAAGCTGCTCAAGCGCTTCTCTTGTCTCTTCGGGAGTTCCGGGACGAGATGTCATCTCCTGATAATGTTCAAGGATGTTGTTCTCGTTTTTGAAAAGCTTTTCCTCCTGAGTCATTTTACTCATAATACAAAGTCGGTTACGGGTGGTCTAAACAAATATAACCCTCACTGACCGGTTAAGTCTATCATCGCAATTGTGCGATGACTGCCATGCATCGAACAAGCCGTGAGAACTTGAATTATAAGGGTGGCAAAGTGTGCTTTTACACAAACTGCTTTTAAACCTTACCCGCCGCAAACAGTATCTACTGGCCCTCTGTTGCTTGCCTCCGATCGTTTAAAGGAAATTTTACAATCTACACGCAAGCAGTCTGACCTGAAATCACTTAAAGGTTACATAGGCTATACCTGACGCACTTTTCTATCTACCTTTAAGCTATGATCTCCACTAACGTTAACCCAGGAAAATTCTATTCACAGTTTTGCTTCTGTCTGTTGGCACTGGCAATGGCATGTTCCAGCGATGATGATCCTGTAGCACCTCCGGATGTCCATGATCCTTTGATAGAAACTTTTGAGCCTGCACAGGGAATTCTTGGAAACACTGTGGTGATCAATGGAAGTCATTTCAGTGCCACTGCTCTTGATAACGTAGTTCAGTTTAATGGCATCCCGGCTCTTGTTCAGTCTGCGACAGCTAATAAACTAACGGTAGTCGTTCCTGACTCTGCAACTACTGGCAAGATCAAGGTAACGGTTGCCGGACGCGCAACAGAATCGAACAACAGCTTTAATGTGCTGACACCCGTTATTGAATCGGTGAATCCCTTTATAGCATCTCCCGGGCTCAGCTTAATCATAGAGGGACAGAACTTCTCCCCTGCAAAGACTTCGAACAAGGTGACTATCGGTGGAAAGGTGGCCGAGGTATTGAGCGCCGCAGAAGATCAGCTTGAAGTCCGCGTTGCCGAAGGGAGTGTAACGTCGAAGGTGGTGGTACAGGTCGGTACTCAGAAAGCAATGACGGCAACGGCGATGCAGATCTGTGATGGCTCTCCTGAGATTATTATTACCGATGTGGAAATTACCTCGACCAATGCCGAAATGAATTCCCTGACCTTTACGTATACCCTCACCAACGTGGGCAATGCAGACATCGATATGAAGAATATGTTGATGCAGAATTATCTCTCTAAAAACGACGTGTACGACATTGGTGATCTCGCAGCAGGGGGATGGATACTCACTTCTCTCGGGGTGTTGTCGCAGGGTGAAAGCTATACATCCACATGGACTTCGGGCGCGGACTATTCAGAACACAAGATCCTGCTTATCACTCTACGCGCCCTGGATGGTTCCGGTGTCAATGAGTGCAACACAGACAATAACATTTTGGCAAAGGTGATAGAGTAACGCACCCGGAAGTGGGGATGCCGCCCCCGTGATGACAATTTATAAATGACCGTTCTTTTCGATTCGTCGACGAAATGTTATATTTGTTTGTCTAACCTATTACCGCGGCTTGAAACCTATCGTTACCATCCGGAAGCAAGACCTTGAGCAGTTTCCGGATTTGTTCGCCCCTCTGTCCGTCCTCTGTGAACACGTTGAGGAAGATGTGGACTCCTTCCTTTTCTTTCCCCGTGAAAAAGCTTCAATGAACCTTATCTGCCTTCTCCTCGATAGAGAGATCGTATATAAACTTGGTTTTGAACACACGGTGAACAGAGGGCCCGAAGACGCCCTCCGCGGATAATTCACCTCTCATCAATAGTCTCACTTTCGCTTCTGCATTGCTCTCCCTCCCAGTGCCACTTTCGTAGTTCAATTAAATTCCCAACAGTTCTCATTTCGCATCAGCATGAGGTTCACATATGCGAGAGCCCACGCTCCGGTGAGCAGCAACGCTTCATACGCCACAACCTGAAAGACTTGATATTGGCCATTGCGCATTCTGCATTAGAAATTTGAAGATTGGTGTTGGGCGTCAGGTATTGAACGAGGTTCGGTATTCTGATGTGAACCAATTTCTTTGGCAATGCCCTACGGGCCCGGGCTTTCCGCTCCAAGTCCGGCCATCGCCAGCACCCATCGCATTCGGGCTTTCCGCTTCTATCCCTATTGCGGGGTCGTCGTTCTTTTGTTCGTGTACTTTGATCTTTCGTTCATTCATCAAACCGGAGTCAAAGTTTTTCAAATAAGAAATCTCTAATGTTGAGTGAGTATCCAACCGCCCAATATCCAGTGAGCAAATAACCAATGGTCAATGTGGTCCATTTTAGATGAGGATACCGCGCGAGGGATGGAAGTGGAAAGCCCGCAGCAAGGAGGAAAGTGCGTCGGGGCGAGGACTTGTAACGGACAGCCCGGGCCCGGAGGGACGCGCCCCAGGGAATGTGCAATTCGATATCGGGCGTTTGATATTCTGCCTTTCCCTTGTCCATTGCACGTTTGATATTGTATATTGGATGTTCTACCCTTCTTCAACATAGCATTTAACTTCTCCCTTCCAGTTCAAAAGCATAGCAACAGTATACTAGCCCTATCCTTCCTCCAATAGTAAGGCCGTACTTCATCCGTCAAAAGACATGGCTTGACGGAGGAAGTACGGACGAAGTACAAGGGAACGAATGGAGGAACTACGGGGGAACTATACTTAAGCTATGCTTTAGCGTCTGGGGAGGTTGATACAATCTACGGAGAGGAGGAGAATATCCAACGGGCTAGATCAAATGAATTTCCAGTTTTCGATAGACAATATCAAGTGCGGAACACTGAAATACAGGATGAGGGTAAGTGAGAGTGAGAGTGAGTGTGAGAGTGAGGTTGAAAATTTCTTTCATAAAACACGTGTACAGAAGAGCAAAGTCACCACCATCTCTATTGGTAACCCCAACCGGCAGACCAGCAGCCCGGAAGACCGGCCGCCCCCTCAAATCAT